>JBGPLW010000109.1:0-8168 GCA_041486645.1 Gaiellaceae bacterium
CTTGCGCTCACCGGCCGCGCGCCGCGGTCCGGCCATGCGATCGAGATCCGCATCAATGCCGAGGATCCGTCGCTCGACTTCCGTCCCTCGCCGGGAACGCTCGAGCGTTTCCGGGCGCCGCTCGGACCCGGCGTGCGGGTCGACACGATCGTCGAAGACGGCTCCGAGATCCCGCCGCACTACGACTCGCTGATCGCGAAGGTGATCGTGTACGACGACGCGCGCGACACGTGCATCGAGCGCGCCCGCCGTGTCCTGCGCGAGCTCGACGTGCGCGGCGTTCCGACCACGCGGGATGTCGCGCTCGACATCCTCGGAAGCGACGAATTCCGGAGCGGCGACTACTCGACCTCGTTCCTCGAAGAGGCCGGCGCGAGGCTGCCGGCGCTGGCGAGCGCATGACGATCGCGGTGGTCAGCGACGACGGCACGGTCACGGTGACGGACGCGGCGCTCAACCAGATCGTCGTCCAGGCGGCCGAAGCGGCGGAGGGCACGCGGGTGCGCCGCCGGCGCCACGTCGAGATCGCGATCGCCGAGGCGGGGACGCGCGTGCAGCTCGAGCTTGCGGTGACGTACGGGCGGGTGCTCCCGGACGTGGCGCGGGACGTGCAGGAGCGGGTTGCCGCGGCGCTCGGCACCATGTGCGGTGTGAACGTGACCGCCGTCGACGTGGCGATCGAGGAGCTGTCGTGAGCGTAGGCTTGACGGAGCTCACCAAAGAGCGGAGGCGCCGGCTCGGCCGGCGCTGGGAGCGGGCATGAGCGTAGGCCGCCGCGAGGCGCGGCGCTCGGCGCTCACCCTGCTCTACCAATGGGACGTGACCGAGCAAGCGCCGGGCGACCTGTACGAAGGGGAGATCGGCGAATACGCGCGCGAGGTCACGGCCGCCGTCGTTCGCGATGTGGTTGAGCTCGACCGGCGCATCACCGAGGCGGCCGCGGAGTCCGGCTGGACGGCCGACCGGCTCGGCGCCATCGAGCGGAACATCCTCCGCATCGCGATCCACGAGCTCGACGAAGGCGTGATCCCGGCGAGCGCGGTGATCGACGAGGCCGTCACCCTCGCCAAGCAGTATTCGACGCGGGAGGCCGGCCGGCTCGTGAACGGCATCCTCGACCGCATCTACAAGGAGGCCGCTGCATGAGCACCGAAGAGTCGCTGTCCCGCGCCGAGGAGCTGCTCGCGCGGCTCGAGGCGGCGCGCGGCGAGCTCGACCGCATCGCGCAGGAGGAGGGCGGCTCGCCGGAACGGGCGCTCGAGATCCTCGGCGAGCTGTCCGAGCTCGCGAAGTCGGTCGAGGAGGAGCTGGAGCGCGCGAAGCGCTCGGCGGAAGCGGATGCCCAGAAGCCCTGACGAGCTGCGTGCGCTCGTCGAGGACTGCCTCGAAGGGCTCGAGCTGTGGCCGCACCTGCACGGGCAGGCCGAGTCGGTGCGCTACTCGATCACGGTCGGGGGCAAGCGTGTCCGACCGGTGATCTGCCTTGCGACCGCGGAAGCAGCGGGCGCCGAGCCCGAGGACGCGCTGGCCGCCGGCTGCGCGCTCGAGCTCGTGCACACGTTCTCGCTCGTGCACGACGACCTGCCGTCGCTCGACAACGACGAAGAGCGGCGCGGGCAGCCGTCGACGTGGAAGCACTACGGCGAAGCGGTCGGCATCCTCGCCGGCGACGCGCTGCTGGCCGAGGCGTTTCGGCTCGCGACGTCGTACGACACGCCGCTCGTCGCGCGCGAGCTCGCGCACGCGACGCTCGGGATGATCGGCGGCCAGTACCTCGACATCACCGGCACCGCGCCCGACGAGGCGACGCTGCACCGGTTGAAGACCGGCTGTCTGTTCGAGGCCGCCGTCGCGCTCGCGCTCTCGGTCGCCCGCGTGCCCGAAGCGGACCAGAAGTCGTGGCGCAGGTTCGGCGCGGAGCTCGGGCTCCTCTTCCAGATCGTCGACGACATCCTCGACGGCGACGGCTACGTCGTCACGCACGGCGTCGACGGCGCCCGGCGGCTCGCCGACGAGTCGGCTGACCGCGCGCGCGCGGCGCTCGGCGCGATCGACGCCGACACGAGCGTGCTGCGAGACATCGTCGACTCGCTCGCCGTCCGCACGGCGTAACTCGATCGAGGGGCGTTGTCTTAAGACCGCACGGCCGATGGCTCACCCGTGGGGTGGCAGGATCGCGACTGGGCGAAGTGGACGGACGAGGAGCGGACGCGCTTCGTCGGCGCGGGCCTCCCGACGACCGGAAACTCCCCGCAGAGCGATCCTCGGCGGCGCGTCGAGTTGACAGCGTTCGCCATTGCCGTCTCGGTCGTCGCCTCGTTCGGCATCGCGCACTTCCACCTGCTCCGCCTCGCCGGCCCGCCCGCGGCGCCGGTGCAGCCGGCACCGCCGCCGCCCGTCGTCTACGGGACGGGGCTCGCGCACGCTCCGGGAGGCCAGGAGATGACTTGCACCGCTCTCGAGTCGGACGCGCAGGGCGTCCAGTCGTGCACGATCTGGCAGTTCCTCCAGGCCGGGCAGCGAGCGCAGCAGGCTGCGGCTTTGCCGGCGGGTGGCCCGCTCTGCACCGCCGTCGTCGCCGACCAGGCGACGGGGAGCTGGAAGTGTACGCGCGGGCAGCTGCCCGGCTCCGGTACCTAAGCGGGCCGCAGTAGCCTCCGCCGAGATGAAGAAGCGGATCGACGTCCTTCTCGTCGAGCGCGGCCTCGCGGAGTCGCGCGCGCAGGCGCAGGCGCTCCTCATGGCCGGGCTCGTCCCCGGCTACGACAAACCCGGCCAGCAGGTCGACGAAGGCGTCGAGCTGAGCGTCGAGCGCGGCCCCGCCTACGTCTCGCGCGGCGGCGAGAAGCTCGCGCATGGGCTCGACCTGCTCGGCGTCGACCCAGCCGGGCTCGACTGTCTCGACGTCGGCGCATCAACCGGCGGGTTCACGGACGTTCTGCTGCAGCGTGGCGCGGCGCGCGTGATCGCCGTCGACGTGGGTTACGGGCAGCTGCATCCTCGGCTGCGGGACGACCCGCGCGTCGTCGTACTCGAGCGCGTAAACGCGCGGGCGCTCACCGAGCTGCCGTTCGCGCCGCAGCTCGTGGTCTGCGACGTGTCGTTCATCTCCGTCCGCACCGCCCTGCCGCCTGCGCTCGCGCTCGCGGCTCCCGGCTGGCAGGCCGTGGTCCTCGTGAAGCCGCAGTTCGAAGCCGGACGCGCCGACATCGGCAAGGGCGGCGTCGTCCGCGAGCCGGCCGTGCGCGCGCGCGTCGTGCGCGAGGTGGCCGAAGCGGCGCTCGGATGGGGGGCTAGCGTCCTCGGCGTCGTAGACTCCGGGCTTCCGGGGCCGAAGGGCAACCGGGAGTTCTTCCTCCACCTCGCGCAGTCCGACGACCCCAGGCTCCCCGATGACCTCGACGAGCGAATCGACGCAGCGGTCGCGGCCGGTTAGCACCGCCGCGGTCGTCACGCACGGCCGCGTCGACGTCCACGACGCAGTCGGACGCGTGCACGCGGTCGCGGACGCTGCCGGTGTCTCGATCGTCGACGACCCTCGGTCGGCCGATCTCGTCATCGCGCTCGGCGGCGACGGCACGATCCTGCGGACGCTCGCGAAGCTCCTCGGTAGCGACGTGCCGGTGATCGGCGTCAACTTCGGGCGCGTCGGGTTCCTCGCGTCGATCGAGCCAGCCGCGCTCGAGCGCGACCTGCAGCGCGTGCTCGCCGGCGAGTACGTCATCGTCGAGCTGCCGACCCTCGAGGTGCAGCTGAACGGAGAGCGCCACGTCGCGGTCAACGACGTCGTCGCGACGAGCTCGACGCTCGGACGAATGATCGAGCTGGCGTGGGCGGTCGGCGGCGAGGATCTCGGCATCGTCCCGTGCGACGGAATGATCTGCGCGACGCCCTCGGGCTCGACGGCGTACAACCTCTCGAACGGCGGCCCCGTGCTCGTGCGCGGCCTCGATGCGCTCGCCGTCACGTTCATCGCGCCGCACTCGTTGCACGCCCGCCCGCTCGTGGTGCCGCGCGGGCTCACGGTCACCGTCGCGAACCAGACGCCGGACGTCCCGTGCGCCGTCCTCGTCGACGGGCACCGGGTCGGCGACATCGCGCCGAGCGGCGAGATCGCGATCTATCTCTGCGCGCAGCGAAGCCTGCTCGCGACGCTCCCGGAGACGACGTTCTTCGGGCGCTACCGCGCCACCTTCTCCTCATAGCGACGCCGCCCGTGGGCGGCGTCGCGTCCCCGCAACCAGTGAAAGCCGGGGGGAGTGCGGGGGGTTGTGGTGTGGTGCCTTGCCTCGACAAGACGTGGCCCGGGGGTGCCTTCTTCCCCGTCGGGTGCCCTCTCTACGATGACTCCGTGCTGCGAAGGCTTCGAATCGAGAACCTCGTGCTCATCCGGGAGGCCGAGCTCGAGCTCGCGCCCGGGCTGAACGCGATCACCGGCGAGACCGGCGCCGGCAAGACGATCCTCGCGCAGGCCGTCGGCCTTCTGCTCGGCACGAAGGGCGACGAGTCGCTCGTCGGCGCCGCCGGCGAGGAGGCCTACGTCGAGGCCGAACTCGGGCTGCCGGACGAGCTCGACGAGCTCGCGGAGTTGAAGCCTGAGGACGAGGAGGCGCTCCTCGTCGCGCGCCGCGTGTCCGCTTCCGGACGCACGCGCGCGTACGCCTGGGGCCGGGCGGCCGCCCGCGAGGACGTCGCCGCAGCCGTCGAGCGCGTCGTCGCGATGTCGGGGCAGTTCGAGCAGCGGCGCCTTGCGCGCCCGTCCTACCAGCTCGAGGTCCTCGACCGCTTCTGCGGAGAGGAGCAGCTCCGCCGCCGCGCCGACGCGAGAACCGCCTGGCGAGAGCTCCTCGCCGCCCGGCGCCGCCACGAGGAGCTGACCGCGAACGCCGCCGCGGCGGAGGCGCGCGTCGCCGAGCTGCACGCGCTCGCCGAGGACACCGAAGGCCTCGAGGAGGGTGACGAGCAGCGATTCCGCGACGAACGCGAGCGGCTCCGCTACGTCGTCGAGCTCGCCGAGGCGGCTGCGACTGCCGCAGAGGCGCTGACGCCCGAGGAGGGGGAGGGCGCCGCCGGCCTCGCCGCAGTCGCGGAGCGCGCGGTTGCGCCGCTCGAGCGGCTCGCGCCGGAGCTGCAACGCGCGGGCGACGAGCTGCGCGACATCGAGCTGCGCCTGCGCGAGACCGCGTCGGAGCTGCACTCGTTCCTCGCCTCGCTCGAGGCCGAGCCCGGCCGGCTCGAGGAGCTCGAAGCGTCGCTCGACCGGATCGCGGAGGCGAAGCGCCGTTTCCGCTGCCAGACCTACGAGGAGCTGCTCGCGCGGGCCGCCGAGGCGCGGCTCGAGCTCGCGGCGCTCGAAGGCGGCGCCGATCCGGCCCAGGCGGCGGCACAGGCGGTCGCTGCCGCCGAGGCGCGCGTGGCCGCGCTCGCGCTCGAGCTCCGCGCCGAGCGAAGCGCCGCCGCGCCGGCGTTCGCGGATGCGGTCGCGTCCGAGCTGCACGACGTCGGCATGGGTGAGGGCGAGTTCGTCTGCGAGCTGCGCGAGCGCGAGACGGGGACGACAGGTGGCGACGACGCCGTCTTCCTCGTGCGCCCGAATGCCGGGCTGCCGTTCGGGCCGGTCGCGGAGACCGCCTCGGGCGGCGAGCTCTCCCGCATCGCGCTCGCGATTGCGGCGGTCGCGGGAGGCGAGACGCTCGTCTTCGACGAGATCGACGCCGGCATCGGCGGCGAGACCGCGAACGCGGTCGGGCGCGTCCTCCAGCGGCTCGCGGAGCGCGCGCAGGTGATCACGATCACGCACCTGCCGCAGATCGCCGCGCTTGCCGACCGTCACTTCCGAGTCGAGAAGATCGCCGGCGACCCGACGCACACGCGCATCACGCAGCTCGGCGACGAGGAGCGGAAGGCCGAGCTCGAGCGGATGCTCGGCGGCCAGGAGTTCCTTGCCACGGTACGCAGCTGACCGCGTTCTCCTCGCGCCGCTCGCGGACGTCTGGGCGTTCCTCGCAGAGCCGTACAACCTCGCGGACTGGTTCCCCGGCGTCTCGGGTGTCGAGCCCGACCGGCGCGGCCTCGCGCCCGGGGCGCGCTGGAAGGTGATCGGCCCGAACGAGCCAAGCTACCTCCGGCGGCCGCAGGCCACCGGGGCGCTCCTCGTCGTCGACGTCGTCCCGGAGGAGCGGATCGCGTTCGAGCTGACGGGTGACAGGATCTCGGCCGAGCTCACCCTCCGCGCCCTCGAGCCGGATCGCACGGAGGCATCGCTTGTCGTCGAGGGTCCCTGGCTGATCGGGCTGCGCCGCTCGTTTCCGAGGCAGGCCCTCGACCGGCTGCACGCGCTGCTTCGGACGGGCGAGGAGGTTTGACCCCCGCCGACCTCCTGCGCTGCTACCTTTGAATCCCGTGAGCGCACGGGCCCCGAAGTACGTCTTCGTCACCGGGGGAGTTGTCTCGGCGCTCGGGAAAGGCATCGTCGCTGCATCGCTCGGCCGGCTGCTGAAAGCGCGTGGCCTCCGCGTCCAGCTTCAGAAGTTCGATCCCTATCTGAACGTCGACCCGGGGACGATGAGCCCGTTCCAGCACGGCGAGGTGTTCGTCACCGAGGACGGCGCCGAGACCGACCTCGACATCGGCCATTACGAGCGCTTCGTCGACGAGAACTTCCTGCGCAACTCGAGTCACAGTGCGGGCTCGATCTGGCAGACCGTGCTGCGCAAGGAGCGGAAGGGCGATTTCCTCGGTGCGACGGTGCAGGTGATCCCGCACATCACGAACGAGATCAAGGCGCGCATCAAGCGCGGCGCGCAGGGCGAACCCACCGACGTCGTCATCTCCGAGATCGGCGGCACCGTCGGCGACATCGAGTCGCTCCCGTTCCTGGAGGCGATGCGCCAGTTCCGGCGCGAGGTCGGCCCCGAGAACGTCATGTACATCCACGTGACGCTCGTGCCGTTCATCGAGGCGGCGGGTGAGCTGAAGACGAAGCCGACGCAGCACTCCGTGAACGAGCTGCGCCGCATCGGCATCCACCCCGACGTGATCGTCTGCCGCTCGCACGAGGAGCTCTCGCGCGAGATCCGCGACAAGATCGCCCTGTTCGCCGACGTCGATCCCGGCGCGGTTGTCGCGTGCCCGGATGTGCCCGACGTGTACCTCGTACCGGAGGTCCTTCAGGAGGAAGGCCTCGACCGGCTCGTGTGCGACAAGCTCGGTCTGGAAACCCATGAGGTCGAACTTGGCGAGTGGGCTGAGCTGACGAAGCGCATCGACGCGCGCCGCGAGCTCGTCGAGATCGCGCTCGTCGGCAAGTACGTGAAGCTCCAGGATGCGTACCTCTCCGTGCACGAAGCGTTGAAGCACGCAGGACTGCACAACGGCTGTGCGATCCGTGTGCGCTGGGTCGACGCCGAGAACATGTCGTACGACGAGACCGCGGAGCTGCTCGACACGGTCGACGGCGTGCTCGTTCCCGGCGGGTTCGGGTCACGCGGCTGGGAAGGGAAGATCCTCGCCTGCCAGGTCGCACGTGAGCGCAAGATCCCGTACCTCGGCATCTGCCTCGGCATGCACGTGGCGGTGTCGGAGTTCGCGCGGCACGTCGTCGGGCTCGAGGGCGCGAACTCGACGGAGATGGACCCCGAGACGCCGCACGCCGTGATCGACCTGCTCCCCGAGCAGAAAGGCATCGAGGACCTCGGCGGCACGATGCGGCTCGGCGCGCAGGCGGTCGAGGTGACCGAAGGCTCGCGCGCACGCGAGCTCTACGGCGAAGCCGTGATCTTCGAGCGCCACCGGCACCGCTACGAGGTGAACAACCACTACCG
The DNA here is from genome assembly GCA_041486645.1 of Gaiellaceae bacterium. Classification (GTDB taxonomy): domain Bacteria; phylum Actinomycetota; class Thermoleophilia; order Gaiellales; family Gaiellaceae; genus Palsa-739. The sequence goes on from JBGPLW010000109.1 coordinate 7,824, forward strand.
CGAGCAGCTCGTCGACGCTGGTCTCGTCGTCAGCGGGACGTTCGAACAGGGCCGCCTTGTCGAGATCATCGAGCTGCCGGACCATCCGTGGTTCGTCGCGAGCCAGTTCCACCCGGAGTTCAAGTCGCGCCCCACGCGGCCGGCGCCGCTCTTCCAGGGCTTCGTCGGCGCCGCACTCGCCCGGGCGCGCTCGCGCGCCGAGCAAACGGTCGCGGCCTAACCGTCTGCGACGAAGCCGACCGCGACGAAGAAGTTCATGCCGGCGAGCTGCGTCTTCGACGCGCGGTACAGGAAGTCGACGGTGGTCCCGTCCTTGCGCGTCAGCACGGACGTGCCGTGGCGGAA
>JBGPLW010000110.1:0-8079 GCA_041486645.1 Gaiellaceae bacterium
ATCCATGTGCGCCGCGCGGAACTGGAGCAGCTGGCCGAGGAGCTCGGGCTCGACGCCGTCGGCGCGACACCCGCGGTCGCCTACGAGGGCACTGAACGCCACATCCGCGAGCGCCAGGCGCGCGGCCTCTTCGCCGACATGAAGTTCACGATGGCGCAGCCGGAGCGCTCCTGCCACCCGGAGACGCTCTTGCCCGGCGCGCGCACCGTCGTCTCCGCGGCGCTCTGCTACTACGCGCCCGAGCCCGAGCGGCCCGCAGGCCACGGCCGCCTGCCGCGGTACACCTGGTTCGACGGCTACGCCGAGCTGCGCGCCAAGCTCGACGAGCTCGGCCGACGGCTCGGCGGCGAGTACCGCGTTTTCGTCGACGCGAACCAGCACGTCGACCGCGAGGCGGCGGCGCGCAGCGGTGTCGGCTTCTACGGGAAGAACACGCTCCTGATCACGCGCCGTCACGGATCGTGGGTCGTGCTCGGCACGCTCGTCACCGAGCTCGAGCTCGAGTCGACGCCGCCGCTCGACGCCGACTGCGGCGAATGCCGCCTCTGCATCGACGCGTGCCCGACGAACGCGCTCGACGAGCCGGGGACGCTCGACGCGACGAAGTGCCTCTCCTACTGGACGCAGGCGCCGGCGGCGATTCCGGAGGACTACCGCGAGCACCTCGGCGCGCAGGTCTACGGCTGCGACATCTGCCAGGACGTATGCCCGTGGAACCGCGGCATCGAGAAGCGCCGCGCAGGCGCGACGCCCGCCGAGGCGCACGTGTCACTCGTCGACTGGCTGCGCTCGGACGACGACGAGCTGAGCGCGCACTACGACCGTCTCTACGTTCCGCGCAACGACGGCCGCTGGCTGAAGCGCAACGCACTCGTCGCCGCCGGGAATGTCGGCGGAGAAGCGGAGCGGGCCGCCGTCGAAGAGCTCGCCTCGGGCGACGACGAGCTGCTGCGCGAGCACGCCGCCTGGGCGCTGCGCAGGCTCGCCGCTAGGCCTTGACGCGCATGCGCTCGACGCCGAGCTCTTTCGCGAGCTCGCGCGCGCGGGCGGCGATGCGGGACCGCAGCTCGGGAGGCTCGAGAACGATCGCCTCGCCGCGCTTCGAGAGGATCTCACTCTCGAGCCACTCGTCGCTCCCGACCGGGATCTCGCGAAGCGCGCCGCCGCCGGCGAGCTTGCGCGCGCCGCGCTCGATCTCGTAGCGGGCGATCTCGGGCGTGTAGAGCACGCGCGCGACGCGCGCGCCGCGCAGCCGTGTCGGCTCGAAGCCTTCACGCGGCTCGAACTTCTCGCGCAGCAGCTTCGCGCTGCGCATGCGGTCGAGCCGGAAGGAGCGTTCGCCGTCGCTCGTGCGATCCCACGTGTGCACGTACCAGTGCGGCAATGCACGCTCGAACGTGTATGCCTCGACGAGCCGAGTCGAGGGCTGCGCGTCGACCTCCTTCTGGTACTCGATCTCGACGAGCCGGCGTTCGTCGCGGCCGCGCGCGAGCGTCCCGATCAGATCCTCCTCGGCGCGCTCGATCGTCGGCTCGGGCGTCTGTGTGACCTCGAACTGGCCGAACGTGTCCTCGAGCTTCTTGCGGACCTTGTCGAGCGGGGTGTGCGCGTCGGCGGCGATCATCGGCCCGACGTACTCGAGCGCGAGCCGAATCGCGCGCGCCTCGAGCGGCGTCAAGCGCGGTGCGGTGCGGAACGTGTCGCCCCAGAGCTCCTTGTCGACGTGCACGAACCCGTCGGTGAGCTCGGTGTAGATCGTGTAGCAGCCGCCCCCGAAGTTCACGAGGTTCAGGAGCGACAGGTGCTCCTCGAGCTCCTCGGCCGGGATCGACGGGAAGCGCTTGAGCAGCTCGGCCGCCGGAATCTGCGCCTCTTTGTCCTCACCGCAGGCCGCGAGCAGGTACGCAAGGAGCGACTGGAGGATCGCGAAGCGCTCCGGCGCCACCGGCCCGGCAGGGCGCTCGGTCGTCTCGGCGATGGCCCGCCGCGGCGATTCGCGCGCCGGCACCTGCGCCGGGCCTTCGTGGTTCTCGCGGACGCGGCGCAGCGACGACGCAACCTCGCGCCGCAGCTCGTCGGGCTCGAGCGGCACGGCGCGCCCGTCCTGGCGCAGCACCCACGAGGCGAGCTGGGGGAGGGACGAGTAGTCGGTGATGAACACGCCTTCCTCGAGCCGCCCGGTCGAGCCGTAGGCGCGCTGCACCCACCAGGCGGTCTCGCCCGGCACCTCAATGCGCGCCTCGCCGACGATGTCGCCGACCTGCCACGGCGGCCGGCCGCGGTACAGCTCGATGTCGAACTCGACGGGCGTGCGGAAGTCGCGTTCGCGCCGCGTCGCGAACTTGATCTCGCCGCGGATGCGCGAGACGCGGAACGTGCGGATGTCGTCGCGCTCGAGGTCGTGACCGACGACGTACCAGACGCCGTTGTCGGGCATGAGCGCGTACGGGTTGAGCGAGCGCTCGGACACTTCGTCGCGCGAGATCGACCAGTACTCGAACTTCACGGTGCGCTGCTTCGAGATCGCGCCCTCGAGCTTCGCGAGCCGGCCCGGCATCTCGGGCGAGTAGTCGGGATCGAGCACCTCGACGCGCTGCGCCGTGTCGCTGCCCGGCTCGGTGAATCCGGGCCGCCCGAGCGCGAGGTTCTGGAGCGCCAGGCGCAGCGGCTCGGCGTAGGCGAACTTGCCCTCGAGGAGGTAGAGCGCCGTCTGGAGTGCGGCGAGCTCCTCGTCCTCGAGCTCGAGCTCCGGGAGGAAGTACTGCTCGGAGCGCAGCGTGTACAGCTCCTCGCCCGTGAACTCGTCGCGCTGCGACTGAAGCGGCACGCCGAGCGACAGGAGCTCCGCACGGTCGGAGTAGAAACGGCGGGCGAACGCCTCGTCCGACATCTCCGAATAGCCCTCGACGTTCGACTTGACATCGCGCGCCGTGATCGGTCGCCGTTCCGCCATCAGGAACGCAACCAGCGAGAGCTGGCGAATCAGCTTGTCCGTATCGTGCGACACCCGTAAATCACACTACATGGGCGCTGCTGTGGATCGTTCCGGGGGAAAAGCTGTGGAGAAGCTAGGCCGCGGCTTTTGCTTCGAGGTGCTGGTGCGACGGGCAATAGTCGCGATCGGGGAGCGGCGTGCGCTGGCACGGCTTGCCCTTGCGCGTCGTCGCACGGCACCGGGCAACGCCGCCGTCGAGTGCCCCGGCCTCGATCTGCTCCTCGATGAACTGCGACGCCGCCTGCACGCCCTGCGTGACCGCCCAGGCCACGTCTGACTGGCACGTGATCGGGAAGTGCCGGCGAATGTCCTGGAAGAGCGCCCGATCGGGCTTCGCGAAGTAGAGCGGGTCGTTCGCAAGCCGTTCCATGGTCTGCTCGCAGGCCTCGAGCACCGCGCGGCGCGACTCGAGCTGCGAATCGCGGTCGCCGTACGGATCGATCATGTCCTTGACCGACCGGTAAATGGCTCGCGAATACTGATACATGCAGTGATGCAGCTGGAGGGTGCGCTCTTCGATCACTAGTCTGCTCAGCTCCTATGAAGTTCCCGCGAATGCTTTGTTAAGCGCGGGTTAACGGGTCTCGCCTCTGCCTCCAGAAGGCGATCCTACACGTTCGCGCCGTTGTTACAAAGTGCGCCCTCTCGTTGCCTTTGCAGCGAACGTCACGTCGGTCTAGGGGTTCGGCGGTGCCCGTGAGCCCGTCCGCTCACACCTTGCCTCCTAGCGGGTGACACGCGTCTGATAGGCGCCCGTGTAACCCTTGGCGTGGGCTGCCGAGAGACCCGCCAGGGCCTCCGCCTGCGTCGCGTAGATGCCCGAGAAGACGACGTAGAAGTGCGGGTGGAGGCTCGAATACTGAGACGAGACGAGGACGCCGACCTCCTTGAGCCCGGCTCGTTTGGCCGCGCGGGCGTGCTCGACCGCGACCGCCCGGCCGCTCTGGACCGAGACCGACTCGAGGATGTCCGTGTAGCCGTCCTTGTCCGCCGGCCAGACCGCGAGGGCGTTCGGGTTCGGCGGGGTGGGCGTCGTCCCGGTCGGGGTCGACCCGGTGCCGGGCGCGGTCGGGAGCGGCCCGGTCGTGATCGTCGGCTGCGGGACGGAGGGGGCCTGGCTCGTCGAGACGGGCGGCGCGCCGCTCGTCGTCGACCCCGGCCCGACCGATACCGCCGTCGTCGCGGTGAACGGCGGCTTCGCGCTCGACCTGCTCGCGTTCGCGATCAGCACCGCGGCGGTCGCGACGATCGTCAGGACGAAGAAGAACGCGACCGGCCAGATCCAGTCGCCGGGATACCACGCGAAGCGCCGCTGCCAGCCCGTGGCGAGGACACCGACGACGCCGCGGTTCACCGGCAGGCGGGCACCGCACTCGAGGCAGTACTCCTGCAGCCGTGCGTAGGCCACGCCGCAGCGGGGGCAGTAGTCGCGGGGCTCCTCGGGGCTCATGACCGCTCGACGGGCAGCGGCGGCGCCGCCGCCACCGGGCGTCCGCACTGCTGGCAGAACTTCGAGCCCCAGAAGATGGGCGCGCCGCACGCGCAGTGGGCCGAGGGGCGGGTCCGGCCGCGGGAGACGGCCGCGGCGAGGAGCGCGTCGAGATCGGCGAGGCGCTCCTCGAGCCGCTGTAGCTCGACGCAGCGGTCGACCAGCAGGTCCTGCCGGAACTGGTCGCGGCGGTACATCTCGAGCATCAGGCCGCCGAGGTCGCGCAGCCGCTGCTCGCGGAGCTGGAGGAGGGAGCGCCGCTCTCGGCGGAGCTGTCCGGCGGGCGGCAGCGCCCGGCGAACGGCCCGCGGCGTCGTCGCCGGCAGGGGTGCGTCGCTCGTTGGCGCGCGGCGGATCCGCATGCAGCGATCCTATTTCCAGGGGCGGCTGGGCCGCCTTGGAGGGCTTGGCGAAACAGTGGCTGAGCCGCAGGGCCGCGCTGGACGCCGCGCTGCGGCGTCCTCGGTCGCCCCGCTAGTACCACTAGCGAGGCTCCCTGCGTCCTTGCATCGCGACGCCCATCGCACCCCTGCGACGAGCACCGTTCCGCCAAGCCCTCCTACCGCTGAATGACGACGAGACGCTCTTCGGTCATCTCGCGCACGGCCCAGGCGGGGCCTTCTTTCGTGTTGCCCGATGCCTTGATGCCGCCGTATGGCATCTGGTCGCTGCGGAAGGTCGGCGCCTCGTTCACGACGACGCCTCCGAATTCGAGCCGTTCGGCCGCCTCGAGCGCCGTGTCGAGCGACGCGGTGAAGATGCCTGCCTGGAGCCCGAAGCGCGTGCCGTTCGCCCGTTCGATCGCCTCGCCGACGGAGTCGACCGGGTTGACGATCACGACCGGCCCGAAGACCTCCTCGCAGCTCACCTTCGCGTCGTCGGCGACCTCGGCGATCACCGTCGGCTTGATCAGGCCGTTGTCCTCGCCGCCGGCGAGGATCTTCGCGCCGCCCGCGCGGGCCTCGTCGATCCACTCGAGGATGCGCGTGCGTGCGTCGGCGTCGATCACCGGCCCGACGTCGGTGTCGTCGTCGGCGGGATCGCCGACCTTCAGGGCTTCGACGAGCGGCACGAACGCGTTGACGAACGCGTCGTAGCTCGCACGCTCGACGTAGATGCGCTGCACGGAGATGCAGCTCTGGCCGGCGAACGCGAAGGCATTCGCAGCGAGCTTCGCGGCGGTAGCCTCGACGTCGGCGTCGGCGGCGACGATCACGGGCGTCGAGTTGCCGAGCTCGAGCTTGACGCGCTTGCGCGGTGCTCGCTCCTGGAGCTTCCAACCGACGTCGCCGGAGCCCGTGAACGTGATCAGCTTCACGCGTTCGTCCTCGACGAGGACGTCGCCGATCTCCGATGCGGGGCCGACGAGCACGTTCAGCCAGCCGGCGGGCAGGCCGGCCTCGAGCTCGAGCTCCGCGAGGAGGAGCGCGGAGAGCGGCGTCGCAGACGCGGGCTTCAGGACGACGGGGCAGCCGGCTGCGAGCGCGGGAGCGAGCTTGTGCGCGACAAGGTTGCACGGGAAGTTGAACGGCGAGATCGCGCCGACGACGCCGATCGGCTTGCGCACCGTGAAGCCGAGCTTGCCCTCGCCGGCCTGTGCGCTCTCCATCGGGATCATCTCGCCGGCGAGCTTGCGCGCCTCCACTGCGGCGAACGTGTATGTCGACATCGCGCGCGACGCCTCGACGCGGGCGGTCTTGATCGGCTTGCCCGCCTCGTCGGAGATCGTGCGGGCGACCTCCTCGTGGCGGCGGCCGATGAGCCCGGCGACCTTGACCAGGATCTCCGCGCGCTTGTGTGCGGGAAGCGGGTTCTCGAGCGCGCGCGCGGCCGCGTCGACGGCCCGCCGCGCCTCGGCGGCGCCGCCCTTCGCGACGCGACCGACGGCGTCGCCGGAGTAGGGCGAGCGCACCTCGACCCAGTCGCCGGTCTCGATCCACTCGCCGTCGATCAGGAGCTTGCGCTCGGTCGCCGTTGCGGCCATGCGCCAAGTCTACGAGAGCGGCGCGGGCTCGAGGCTTGATGTGAAACATCAAGCCTGCGGCCGCGAACGCGGACGCCTTTAGGGGTCTTCAGGCGCGCAGGCGTCCGCGCTAGCGGATGCCTGCGCTTGCGCCAACTAGTTGAATTCGGGCGGGAGGCGCTCGGCGAGTGCTTCCATGACCTTCCACTGCATCGACGGCGTGCGCCGGAGCAGAGCGCGGAAGGCGGATGCGGTGAGGACGAGTGCGTGTGTCGGCTGCGTCGTCCGCACCGTTGCGGTGCGCGGGCCCCGGCTGACGAGCGCGATCTCGCCGAGGAAGTCCCCGGAGCCGAGCTCGTTGACCTTGCGGCCACGCCGGCGAACGTCTGCCGCGCCCTCGACGATGACGACGAACTCGCGGCCGGCCGCCCCCTCCTTCGTGAGCTCGTAACCCGCCGGGACGACGACCTCGTCGGCCGACTCGGCGACGGCACGGAGCTCCCGCTTCGAGCAGTCGGCGAAGAGCGGCACCGCCGCGAGGAGCTGGATCTTGGCGTCTTTCTTCAGCATCGACCTGATTCTCAGGGATACGATGTCCCAATGTCCAGACAAGTGACAGAAGCCGTGATCATCGACGCCGTCCGCAGCCCGATCGGCAAGAAGAACGGCACGCTTTCGCATATCCGCGGCGACGAGCTCTCGGCCCAGGTCTTGAACGCGCTGCTCGCCCGAAACGACGTCGATCCCGGGCAGATCGAGGACATCCAGTGGGGCTGCGTGACGCAGGTCGACGAGCAGGCCTGGAACATCGGCCGCAACGTCGCGCTCACGGCGGGCTGGCCGGTGTCGGTGTGCGGCACGACGGTCGACCGGCAGTGCGGGTCGTCGATGCAGACGAACTTCAACGCCGCCGCAGCGGTGTGGTCGGGCCAGCTCGACCTCGTCATCTCGGGCGGCGTCGAGATGATGTCGCGCGTCCCGATGGGCTCGAACCGCGGCTCGATGTCCGACCTCGTCACCGACCGGTTCGAGGTCGTGATGCAGGGGATCTCGGCCGAGGAGATCGCGAAGGAGTGGAAGCTCTCGCGCGAGGAGCTCGACCAGTACTCGTACGAGTCGCACGCCCGCGCCGCGCGCGCCCGCGACGAGGGTCGCTTCGACAAGGAGATCGTTCCCGTCGAGGTCGACGTGCCCGCGCCCGACGGCGACGGCGGCGGCACCGCGACACTCACGCGCACGCGATTCGCGGTCGACGAGGCGATCCGCGAGACGACGCTCGAGAAGATGGCGTCGCTCCAGCCGGCGTTCATCCCGGACGGTGTCATCACCGCGGGGAACTCGTCGCAGATCGTCGACGGCTCGGCCGCCGTGCTGATCGCGTCGGAGCAGAAGGCCGCGGAGCTCGGGCTGCGACCACGCGCCCGCTTCGTCGGCTTCGGCATCGCCGGCGTCGACCCGCACATGATGTTGCACGGCAACCCCGAGGCGTGCGAGCGCGCCCTCGCCACGGCGGGGCTCACCTGGGACGACAAGGAAGTGATCGAGGTGAACGAGGCGTTCGCGTCGGTCGTGCTCCAGTTCCTCGGCGACACCGGCCTACAGGAGCGCTACGAGGCCGGCGACGTGAACCCG
>JBGPLW010000111.1:0-8001 GCA_041486645.1 Gaiellaceae bacterium
GGCGAGAGTCTCCCGTGTCCAGTCGCGGCGCCCGGCCACGGGGCGATGCTAGTGCAACCTGACTTCAGTCAGGTTGCAGTCGTTGGCTCGGTCGAGCGGTGCAGACGACTGCAACCTGCTTGAAAGCAGGTTGCTAGGTGGCTTCGAGCGGCGCTGCGGCGGAGGCCGGCTCCCGTGCGAGCGCATAGCCGACGGCGGCGGCGAGGCCGAGGATGCCGGCGCCGATCCCCCACACCCAGCGTGAGTCGCCGGGCGACATCAGCGCGCCGGTGACGACGATCGCGATGCCCATGCCCGCCCAGGTCGCGCTCATCACGAACGTGAGCGCGCGGCCGCGGACGTCGTCCCGCGTTCGCTGGACCAGCAGCGCGTTGCAGACGACGGCGACGCCGTTGCCGACGCCCGCGACGCCGCAGCAGACGGCCGCCATCCAGATGTCGACGCTCGCGGCGCCGATCCCGAAGCCGACCGCCATCAGGACGAGCGCAGCGCCGTACGTGCGTGCGACGCCGACGCGCTCGACGATGGAGCTGCTCCAGAAGCTGCCGATCACGAGACCGACCCCGATCGACCCGTAGAGCAGGCCGTAGCCCCAGTCACCCGCGCTGAGCGTGTTCTTCGCCATGAAGACCTCGCTGACGCCGATAGCGCCGCTGCCCGAAAGCGCGAGGCCCCAGCCGACGAGCACCGCGAGCAGCGGCCGGGAGTGCAGCACCGTCGCGAACCCGTCCTTCAGGTCGGTCCAGTGCCCGCGTGAGAGCGCGGTCGCGCTCTGGAGCATCCGCGCCGGGATGCGCACGACGAAGACGGCGGAGACAAGGAACGACACCGCGTTGATCCAGTACGCCGCGTCGGGCCCCGCTGCTGCCGTGAGCACGCCGCCGACGACCGGGCCGATCGCCCAGCTCGCGTTCTCGATCGTCTGGAGGAGCGCGTTGGCGGGCCCGAGCAGCCCCTCCGGCACGAGGTTCGGGACGCCGGCGTAGACGGCGGGCCGGAAGAAGCCGGTCGCGAGGCCCGCGACGAGCGCGAGGGCGACGATCTCGCCGGCCGACGACGCGAACGGCAGCGCCGCGAACACCCCGGCCCGGAGGAGATCCGCCGCGACCATCAGCTTCCGGCGCTCGAGCCGGTCGAGCAGCGGGCCGAGGGTCAGCCCGATGACGATCGCGGGCAGGAACTCGACGAGGAGCACAGCGCCGACCCAGAGGCCGGAGTTCGTCCGGTCCTTGACGTCGATCGCGAGCGCGACCGCCGCGAGGAGCGTCCCGAAGCTCGACGCGAGGGTCGAGAAGAAGAGCAGACGGAAGCCGGCGACGCCAAGAGGCGCCAGCTGCCTGGAGGGGCGGCCGGGCAAAGTCGGCTCAGGGTAACAGGGTCAACCGGCTATTGAGAGACGCCGGAGAGGACGTGTCCGAGCGCCTCGGCAAAGATCCCGTTCTCCTCTGCCGTGCCGACGGAGACGCGGATCGCTCCCGGCGCGCCGAAGCCCGTGAGCGGGCGAACGATCACGCCCTGGCGCAGCAATTGCTCGAACAACGCGCGCCCGTCGCCGACCTCGGCGTAGACGAAGTTGCCGAGCGCAGGGCCTGGCGGCTCGAGCCCGTGCTCGCGGAGCGTCACCTCGAGCGCCGCCCGGCCACTCGCGTTCTGCGCACGCCTGTGCGCGATCTCCGTGTCGTTCCCGATGCTCGCGAGCGCGGCCGCCTGCGCGGTCGCGGCGACGTCGAATGCGCGGCGCACCTTGCTCGTCGCGACGACGACGTCCGGAGGTGCGATGGCGTAGCCGACGCGTTCGCCGGCGAGCCCGTAGATCTTCGAGAACGTGCGAAGCACGACGATGCGACGGCCCTGCTTGAAGTGCTCCTCGATCCCGTCCGAGTATTCGGGGTCGTCGATGTACTCGTAGTACGCCTGGTCGAGGACGACGAGCACGTGCCCCGGTACGCGGTCGAGGAACGCCGCGAGCTCGCGGCGCCCGTTTGCCGTGCCTGTCGGGTTGTTCGGATGGCACACGTAGACGAGCTTCGTGCGCGGCCCGATCGCGGCGAGCATCGCGTCGAGGTCGTAGGTGTGGTCGCGCAGCGGCACCTTGACGCTGACGGCGCCGAGCTTCGCCGCGTCGAGCACATAGCTCGGAAACGACGGCCAGCCGCACACGATCTCGTCGCCGGGATCGAGCGTCGCCTGCGACAGCAGGTCGATCACGCCGTCGGCGCCGGCTCCCACGACGACCTCGTCGAACGCAACTCGATGCCGCTCTGCGAGCGCCACGCGCAGGGCCCAGACGCCGCCGTCGGGGTAGCGGTTGAGATCGCGCGCAGTGCGCTCGATCGCTTCCAGTGCGGCGGGAAACGGCGGGAACGGCCCCTCGTTTGACGCGAGCTTGACCACACGGTCGAGGCCGAGCTCGCGCTGCACCTCTTCGACCGGCTTGCCAGGCTCGTACGGGACGAGATCGGCGATCGCCTGCCGGAACAGCCCTCCGCTCACTCGTCGGTGCTGCTGCCGCCGCCGCGCTTGTGGCGCCAGAAGAAGAGCACGCCGCCGATCGCCGCGAGAGCCCCCGCGGCCGCGCCGCCGGTCTTCTTCGCCTTCGGAGCGACTTCGGCCGCCTTCTGCTTCACGACGCGCTTGCCGACCTTCAGCGTCACCCAGCCGACGACGGCATTCCGCCTGTTGACAATTCCCATCTGACCTCCCTTCGTCGGCGCGAGGCTACCGGAAACGCGAAAGCCGCCCTGCGGCCAAGGCGGCTTTCGTCGATGAAGAGAAGCTCCCCGGGGCCTGCGGGCGGCATGACCCCGGGGAATGGGACGAGGGCACGTCCTGTAGCTGAGATGCCGTGCCCGGAGAAAACTTGCGCCCGAATTTCCGGCTCAGGCGGTCGCCTTGGCCCGAGGCTTCCTGTTCGGGATGTGAATCGCCCGGCCGAGGGCGACGAGCCCCGCCTCCTTGATTGCCTCCGACAGAGTCGGGTGCGGGGCCATCCCGTCAGCGACCGTCTCGACCGTGGACTCGGCGTCGATCGCGACGACGCCCGCCTCGATCATGTCGGTCACGTGCGGGCCGACCATCACCATGCCGAGCAGCTCACCGTAGCGTGTCTCGTGGATCGACTTGACCCACCCGACGGTCTCGTCCTGCATGACGGCGCGCGCGTTCGCGATGAACGGGAACTGCCCGACTGCGACGTCGTCGCCGTACTGCTCGCGCGCCTCCTCCTCGGTCAAGCCGACGGACGCGATCTCCGGGTCGGTGTAGATCGGGCGCGGCACCGCGCGGTTGTCGACGATTGCGTCATGGCCGCACGCGTTCTCGGCGGCGACCTCGCCCTCGCGGAACGCGGTGTGGGCGAGCTGCCAGTAGCCGGCGCAGTCGCCGACCGCGTAGATGTGCGGCACGGAGGTGCGGCGGTGCTCGTCGGCGGCGATGCCCTTGCGCGGGTCGAACTGCACGCCGATCTCCTCGAGCCCGAGCCCGGCGACAACCGGGCCGCGGCCGACGGAGACGAGCATCAGGTCGGCCTGCACCGTCTCGCCGTCGCCGAAGTAGACGGTCAGCTGCGAGCCGTCGTCCTCGACCTTCGTGCACTGCTTGCCGAGCTGGAGCGCGATCTTGCGCCTGCCGAACTGCTTCGCGAGCTCCTTCGACGCATCCGCATCCTCTTGGGGGATGAGCGACTCGAGCATCTCGATGATCGTCACCTCGCTGCCGAAGCGGCTGAAGATCGACGCGAACTCGCAACCGATGATGCCGCCGCCGAGGATGACGAGGCGCTTCGGCTGCTGTTCCTGCGCGAGCAGGCCGGTCGAGTCGACGCAGCGCGGCGAGTCGAGACCGGGGATCGGCGGGCGCAGCGGCGACGAGCCCGTCGCGACGATCGCCTGCTTGAAGGACACGTCCTCTCCGCCCTCGACCGCGATCATGTTCGCGCTCGTGAAGCGGCCGGCGCCCTTCACCCATTCGACGCCGTTCGCCTTGAAGAGCCCGGCGACGCCCTGCGTCATCTGCTTGACGACGCCTGCCTTCCACGCGTTCGACGCGGAGAAGTCGAGGCGTGCCTCGCCGACCTGGACGCCGAACTTCGCGAAGCTCTCCTCGGCCTCCTTGAGCGCAAAGGCGGTCTGCACCCATGCCTTCGTCGGGATGCAGCCGACGCGGAGGCATGTGCCGCCGAGCTCCGGCTCCATCTCGATGCACGCGACCTTCGCGCCGAGCTGTGCGGCGCGGATTGCGGCGGTGTAGCCCCCGGGGCCGCCCCCGAGGACAGCGACGTCGACGTCCATGTTCTCCTCGCTCTTTTCGAGTTCGTCTTGGTGAATCGATGGTAGTTACAGGCGGGCGAGCATCGTCACTGCGTGCTCGGACTCGCCGACGGTCTCGAAGCCGAACCGCTCGTAGTACTCGGTCTGCGCCTTCGCAGCGCTGAGGCTCACTGCGGGATAGCCCTCCTGGCGCGCGTGCGCGAGCAGCGCCTCGAGCAGCTCCTTGCCGGCGCCCTTGCCGCGGCGGCTCGGCACGACGGCGATCGTGAGCTCCGGCGTCGCCTCGTCGACGAAGCCGAACCCCGGCTCGCCCTGCGAGAACAGCCGGTACCACGCCGCGCCGTATGCGTGCGGGCCTTCGAGGGCGAGCACGCCGGCGTCGCCGGGGCGCCCCCAGTTCTGCACGTAGCGATAGACGGGGCGCTCGGTGTCCTCGGCAAGCCGCCAGTGGTACGCATGGCGCAGCATGTCGCGCAGGAACCGGACGTCGTGGATGCCGACGGGGCGAAGCACGGTGAAAGTCTAGAGCGACCTGGCGGCGCAACCTGCTTTCAAGCAGGTTGCAGTCGTCGACTCGCACGGACGACGCACAACGACTGCAACCTGGCTGAAGCCAGGTTGCAAGAAGCCGCCTACAGCTCCTGCGCGAGCTGGATCCGGTTCCCGTCGGGGTCGTAGATGTCGAGGAGGCGCATCTCGCCCTGGAGCTCGAGGATGATCCCGACGTTCACGCCCGCCTCGCGCAGGCGGTCGGCCTCGGACTTCAGGTCGTCGACGTCGACGTGCGCGACCGCGCCCTCCTCCGGTTCGCCCTCGGCGAGCCCGACCTCCATCTCGCCGTGCTTGAGATGCGACCAGCGCTCGCTGAAGTCGACGGCGGTCTCCTCGAACCCGAGCGTGTCGCGGTAGAAGTGTCGTGCCGCGTCGAGCTCCCGGACGTGGTACCAGACCGTCGGTGCCATCAGAGCGCGAGGCCGGGATCCTCGAGGAAGGCTTTCAGCGTCTTCAGGAACTCGGCGCCCGTGGCTCCGTCGACGGCGCGGTGATCGCACGTCAGCGTCATCGTCATCAGCGGCAGGACGAGCAGGTCGCCGTCGCGCGGCACGACCTGGTCGCGCGTCGAGCCGACGGCGAGGATCGACGCCTGCGGCGGGTTGAGCACGGCGATGAACTGGTCGATGTCGTACATGCCGAGGTTCGAGATCGTGAACGTGCCGCCCTCGAGGTCCTCCGTGCGCAACTTGCCGTCGCGCGCGCGGCCGACGAGGTCGGCGCGCACTTCGGCGATCTGCGCGATCGTCAGGCGCTCCGCGCCGCGCACGACCGGGACGACGAGCCCCTGCGGCGCCGCAACGGCGATGCCGACGTCGGCGCTCGGGAAGACGAGCAGCGAGTCATCCGCGAACTGCACGTTCATGTCGCGGTGTCGCATGAGCGCGTGCGCCGACACCTTCGTGAGCACATCGGTAATCGTGATGCGCACGTCCGGGTTCAGTTCGCGCTGTTTCTGCACGAGCTCGTTCGCGCGCGTCATGTCGGCGTTCACCGTGAGCTGGAACGCCGGTACCGTCCACGCCTGCGTCAGGCGGCGCGCAATCGTCTTGCGGACGTTCGAGAGCGGCCGCGACTCGACCTCGCCGCTCGGGGCGGCGGCTGCACGAGGCGCCGGCGCGCCGGCCTGCGCCTTCTCGACGTCCTCGGCGACGATCCGCCCGTCGGGCCCCGTGCCGCTGATCGCGGAGAGCTCGATGCCGCGCTCGCGCGCGATCCGGCGTGCAAGCGGCGACGCCTTGACGCGGCCGTTCGTCGTCGCTGCGCTCGCCTGCTCCGGCTCGCGCGCGGCGGGCTCTGCTCGCTTCTCTTCCTGCTCCGGAGGCGCCGGTGCCTTCTCACGCTCTTCGGCGACCGACTCGCCCTGCTCGCCGATGACGCCGATCGTCCGGCCCACTTCCACTTCGCCTTCGCGCACGGAGATCTTGAGCAGGACGCCGGAGGCTTCCGCCTCGACCTCCTGCGTCACCTTGTCGGTGTCGAGCTCGTAGAGCGGCTCGCCCTTCTGCACGGGCTCGCCTTCGGCCTTCAGCCACTTGACGATCGTCCCGGACTCCATGCCCTGGCCGAGCCGGGGCAGCTTCACCTCGGTCGCCACGACTCAGCCTTTCTTGTTCACGGTGCGGTAGATCGCCTGCAGCACGTCGTCCGCGTGCGGCACGACGAACTGCTCCATGACCGGCGCGAACGGGAGCGGCGCGAACTTCGCGCCGACGCGCTCGATCGGCGCGTCGAGCCAGTCGAACGCCTGGTACTGCAGCACCGACGCCACCTCGGCGCCGAACCCCATGCGCGTCACCGCCTCGTGCGCGACGACGGCGCGGTTCGTCTTCTTCACGGACGCGACGAGCGTCTCCTCGTCGAGGGGCTGCAAGGTGCGCGGGTCGACGACCTCGACCGAAATGCCTTCCTTCTCGGCTTCCGCGGCGGCTTTCAGCGACTCGTGCACGAGACGTCCGGTCGCGATCACCGTCACGTCCTCACCTTCGCGGTGCACGCGCGCCTTGCCGATCGGAATCGGCTCGATCTTCTCGGGCACGTTGCCCTTGATCCCGTACAGCGTGCGGTGCTCGAAGAAGACGACGGGGTTGTCGTCGTAGATCGCCGACCACAGGAGGCCGCGCACGTCCTCGGGCGTCGACGCGAAGACGACCTTGAGCCCCGGGATGTGCACGAACCACGCCTCGAGCTGCTGCGCGTGCTGCGCGCCCGGCGACCAGCCCGCGCCGCCCTGCGTGCGGAAGACGACCGGAACGGTCAGCTGGCCGCCCGACATGTAGCGGAGCTTCGCCGCCTGGTTCACGATCTGCTCGGAGGCGAGCGTCATGAAGTCCTCGTACATGATCTCCGCGACCGGCCGCATGCCCTGGAGCGCGGCGCCGATCGCAGCGCCGGCGAGCGCCATCTCGGAGATCGGCGTGTTACGCACGCGCTCCTTGCCGAACTCCTCGAGCATCCCGTGCGTGACACCCATCGACCCGCCCATCTCGGCGATGTCCTCACCCATGACGAACACGTCGTCGTCCTGGCGCATCGCGGTCGAGAGCGCGTCGCGGACCGCCTCGCGGTAGCTGAGCTCAGGCATAGACGTTCTTCATGGCGTCTTCGGGCGCCGGATCGGTGCCGTTCTTCGCGAACTCGACGGACGCCTCCACGATCTCGGTGACCTCGGCGTCGATCTCGGCAAGCTCGTCGTCGGTGACGCCGAGGCGCTCGCGCAGGATCTCGACCGGGTCGCGCGTCGCACGCAGGCTCTTCGCCTCTTCCTTGTCCCGGTACACCTGCGGGTCGCCGATGTAGTGGCCGCTGAAGCGCACGGTGTCGAGATGGACGAAGACGGGCCCCTTGCCGGAGCGCGCGTGCTCGAGCGCCTGACGCGCGGTCTTGTAGACGGCCTCGACGTCCTGGCCGTCGGCCTTCAGCGCCTTCATGCCGAACGCCTTCGCACGCTCGGAGAGATCGCGGATCGGCGAGTGCTGGCTCTCCGGCGTCGACTCGGCCCAGTGGTTGTCCTCGAGCACGAAGACCGCGGGCACCTTCCAGAGCTGCGCCATGTTGAGCGCCTCGTGGAACGTGCCGATGTTCGTGGCGCCGTCGCCGAAGAACGCGAGCGCCACGCGCGGCTCGCCGCGCATCTGGAACGCGAGGGCCGCGCCGGTGATGTGCGGCAGCCCGCCGCCGA
>JBGPLW010000112.1:0-7952 GCA_041486645.1 Gaiellaceae bacterium
CCCGCGACATCGCCATGGTCTTCCAGAGCTACGCGCTCTACCCCCACATGACCGTGCGCGAGAACCTCGGCTACGGCCTCAAGGTGCGGCGCACCGGCAAGCCGGAGATCGCGAAGCGCGTCTCAGAGGTCGCGAAGCTGCTCGGTCTCGATGACCTGCTCGAGCGCCGGCCCGGCGCGCTCTCCGGGGGCCAGCGGCAGCGCGTTGCGATGGGCCGCGCGATCGTGCGCGAGCCGAAGGCGTTCCTCATGGACGAGCCGCTCTCGAACCTCGACGCGAAGCTCCGCGTGAGCATGCGCGCACAGCTCGCGGCGATGCACTCTCGGCTTGGAACCACGACGATCTACGTCACCCACGACCAGGTCGAGGCGATGACCCTCGGCCAGCGGGTCGCGGTGATGCGCGAAGGACGTGTGCTGCAGATGGACACGCCGCAGGCGCTCTATGCCGCGCCGGTGAACCTCTTCGTCGCTGCATTCATCGGCTCGCCCGCGATGAACCTCGTCGAGGCCGACGTGCAGAACGGGACGGTCTCGTTCGGCGGCTACCGCCTGCCCGTCGCCGAGGCGCCCACCACGTCACGGACGATCGTCGGCATCCGTCCCGAGTCGTTCGAGGATGCCGCGTTCGCCGACCCGTCGCTGCCGCAGATCGACGTCGAGGTGCAGGTCGTCGAAGACCTCGGTGCCGACGCGCATGTCATCTTCCAGGTCGATGCGCCGCCTGTGGACGTCAGCGAGGTACGCGAGGCCGCCGGCGATGAGGAGGCGCTGCTCCTCGCCGACCGTGCCGTCTTCACCGCCCGCGTCCACCCGCAGACCACGGCACGGGTCGGCAAGGCGTTGCGGCTCGCCGTCGACCCGAAGCGCTTTCACTTCTTCGATCCGGCGACGGGTCTGCGGCTGGAGCGCGCTTCTGCTCCTGCTCTCGCCCGCGCCTAGCGCGGCGGCGCCGCCCGGCGAGACGATCGTCGGCGCGCTCGCGGGGCCGCCGAAGGCGTCGTTCCTCGCGAAGGTGCACGCCGGCGAGCTCGGCGGCGTGATCCTCGTGGGCCGGTGGACGCCGCGCGAGATGGCGGCCGCGACGCAGCAGCTGCACGCCGCGGGCTGCGCGATCGGTCGGCCGCTGCTGCTCCTCGTCGACCAGGAGGGCGGCTGGGCGCGCCGGCTCACCTGGGCGGCGCCCGAGCAGACGGCGCGCGAGCTCGGCCGGCTCGGCCTGGCGCGCACGCGGACCGAGGCGCGCGCGACGGCGACCGCGCTGCGCGCGGCGGGCATCGACGTCGACCTCGCACCGGTCTCCGACACGCTCGGGCCCGGCGGCTTCCTCGGCAGCCGCTCCTTCGGCTCCGAGCCGTCGAAGGTCGGGCGCTTCGCGGCGGCGTTCATCGGCGCGCTGCAAGCGGGCGGGATCGCAGCGACCGCCAAGCACTTCCCTGGTCTCGGCGCGGCGCGGCAGAACACGGACGATCACCCGGTCTCGTTACCGGTCACCGACCTCGACCCGTTCCGCCGCGCAATTGCGGCCGGCGCGAAGCTCGTCATGGTCTCGAACGCCTCCTATCCGGCCCTCGACAACACGGGAACGCCCGCGGTGTTCTCGCGCCCGATCGTCACCGGCCTGCTGCGCGGCACGTTCGGCTTCGCCGGCGTCGTCGTGACCGACGCGCTCGACGCGCCGACGCCCGCGCGGACGCCGCATGCCCCGATGCGCGCTCTGGCCGCGGGCGTCGACCTGCTCCTCTACACGGGCGGCGCAGCCGCGCACGCCGGCTACGTCCAGCTCACCGGCGACGCCGAGGCGAGCGCCGCGGTGCGGGCGAACGTCGCGCGCGCGGTCGCGCACGTCCGCGCGCTCAAGCGCTGGCTCGGGCGCGGCTGCTAGGAGGGGCCGGCGGACGTCGCTCGGCTCAGCCGTCGTCCGCCGGTTCCTCCTAGAGGCCGAGCCGCTCGAGCGTCGCCTCGTTGCGGCGCCAATGCGGCCGCACCTTGACGACGAGCTCGAGATACACCTGACGACCGAGCAGCGCCTCGATCTCGGGCCGTGCGCGCGTGCCGATCTCCTTCACCATCGCGCCGGCCTTGCCGACGAGGATCTGTTTCTGCGACTCGGTCTCGACGAGGATGTTCGCTCGGAGCACCTTCTCGTTCAGCTCGTCGACCTCGACGGAGATCGCGTGCGGCACCTCGTCGCGCGTGAGCCACAGCGCCTTCTCGCGCACGAGCTCCGCGATCTGAACCTCGAGCGGCAGGTCGGTGCGCTGCTCCGCAGGGAAGTAGAGCGGGCCTTCGGGTAGGAGAGCGACGAGCTCGTCGCGCAGTCCCGGAATGCCGTCGCCGGTCTTCGCGCTCACCGGATGGAGCGCGTGGAAGTCGCCGAGGTTCGCCGCCGCCTGCATCTGCTGCGCGATGTGCCCGCCCTTCAGCCGGTCGACCTTGTTGAGCGCGATCACGACCGGCACGCCGAGCGCGTAGACGCGCTTCGCGATGAAGCGGTCGCCGGCGCCGATGCGCTCGCGCGCCGACAGCACGAAGAGGACAGCCTCGACGTCCTCGAACGCCGCGTCGACCGTGTGCTGCATGCGCTCGGTGAGAGCGTCGAGCGGCCGCTGAAACCCGGGCAGGTCCGCGAGGATGAGCTGGAAGTCGTCCCCGTTTGCGATCCCGAAGATGCGGCGTCGCGTCGTCTGCGGCTTGTCGGAGACGATCGCGACCTTGCCGCCGCACAACGCGTTCACAAGCGTCGACTTGCCGACGTTCGGCCGGCCCGCGACGGCGACGAAGCCCGACCTCACGGCAGGTTCCAGGTGTCCGGGAGCAGCTTCGACGCCGGGGCGTAGTCGGCGATCGACCCGTCCTCGCGGCGGAAGTAGACGCGCTCGATCTTCCACTCGTGCAGCCACTGCCGGCAGCCGCCGCACGGCGACGCGGTGATGCCGATCGCGTCGATGTCGCCGGGACGCACGCCGTCGCTCGCGGCCTTCGAGATCGCGGTGCGCTCCGCGCAGACGCCGAGCGGGTACGCGGCGTTCTCGACGTTGACGCCGTCGACGAGCGTGCCGTCCTTCAGGAGCAGCGTCGCGCCCACGAGGTACTTGGAGTACGGCGCGTACGCCCGCGCCGAGGCAGCTTCAGCCCGCTCCACGAGCTCCTGCCCAGTCACGAGAGCACCTGGAAGACGACGAGCGTGACGAGGGCGCCGAGCGCGCCGCCGTATACGACCTCGAGCGCCGAGTGGATGCCGGCCTCGACCCGCGTGTGCGCGACGAGCAGCGCCATGATGAAGGTGATCGACGAGATCAGGAAGCGGTGCCGGTCGGTGATCACGTACGTCGCCGCCATCCAGCCCGCGAACGCGAGTGCGGCGTGACCCGACGGGAGACCGCCGCGCAGCGGCGTGCCGCTGCCCGTCCATGCCTTGGTCGCGATGACGATCAGGATCACGAGGATGAGAGCCGCGAGCGTGATCTCGGCGGGCGCGTCGCGCACGCGGTCGAGAAGGCGTGCGGTGCGATGCGCAGCGGCGTGGGCGAAAACGAGATAGCCGACGCCAAGCGCCGTCACCGACGCGATCAGCACCGCACCCGCTGCGACGTCCTTCGCCAGCTTCGCGTTGGGGTCGAACGAGGTCGTCGACACGTCGATCGCTCCCTCGATCGCCGAGTTGACCATCTCGGCCACGAGCACGAAGGCGATCGCGAGGAGCAGCGCGATCAGCTCGACCCGCTCGACACCGAGCGCCGCGGCCGCCGCGATCACGACGATCGCGATCGCAAAGTGGATGCGCAGGTTCCGCTGCGTGCGCAGCACGTGGATGATCCCCTCGAATGCGTAGTTGAAGCTGTCGATCAGCGACGGCGCGCGCCCGGGGGACGGCGCTGGACGGGGCCGGCGCTCCGTGAGGCTCATGCGTCCCGCTCCGCCGCCGGCAAAGCCGGCGCCTGCGCTTCTTGGCCGCCTCCGTCGAGCCTACGGCTTAGATGCAGCGCCTCGCGTGCGTCCATCTCGTCGCCGTGGTCGTAGCCGACGAGATGCAGCACCGCGTGCACGAGCGGCGCGCGCCACTCGGCGCCGACGACCTGCGGGCACATCACGACGTCGCCGAGCTGGCGCGGCACGCCCTCCGGCAGGTCGTCGCGCGCATCGATCGGAAACGCGAGCGCGTCGGTGGCCTCGTCGATGCCGAGATGCTCCTGTTTCAGCGCCCGGCTCTCGTCAGGTCCGACGAAGACGAGACCGAGCTCGCCCGCCTCGATTCCCTCGGCGGACAGCACCCGCTGCGCCAACTCGCGCGCGCCCGCTTCGTCGACGGTCTCGCCCGAGCGATTCTCGACCTCGATCTCGATCACTTGCGGCGTTCCGTCCCGGTCTCCTCCGAGTGCAGCTTGTACGCCTCGACGATCCGCTGGACGAGCTTGTGGCGGACGACGTCCTCGTGGCCGAAGCGCACGAACTCGATCCCGTCGATCGAGCCGAGGATCGCCTGCACCTGGATGAGGCCGGACGCCTGCTCGCGCGGCAGGTCGATCTGCGTGATGTCACCCGTGACGACGACCTTCGAGCCGAAGCCGAGGCGCGTGAGGAACATCTGCATCTGCTCGGGCGAGGTGTTCTGCGCCTCGTCGAGGATGATGAAACTGTCGTTCAGCGTGCGCCCACGCATGAACGCGAGCGGCGCCACCTCGATCGTGCCGCGCTCGATGAACGCGTTCAGCTTCTCCGGGTCCATCGTGTCGTAGAGCGCGTCGAAGAGCGGCCGCATGTACGGATCGACCTTCGCGAGCACGTCGCCCGGCAGGAAGCCGAGCCGCTCGCCGGCCTCGACCGCGGGGCGCGTGAGGATGATCCGCCCGACCTGGCGGTCGGAGAGCGCCGCGACGGCGAGCGCGATCGCGAGGTACGTCTTGCCGGTGCCCGCCGGGCCGATGCCGAAGGTGATGGTGCGCTTGCGGATCGCGTCCACGTAGTGCTTCTGGGTCACCGTCTTCGGCGTGATCCGCTTACCGCGATGCGACCAGACGACGTCCTCGAAGATCTCGCGGACGTCCTCGGCCTGGTCGATCGCGTTCAGGATCGCGTCGACCGTGCCGGCGCCGATCTCCTGGCCGCCCTCGACGAGATCGACGAGCTCCTCGAGCACGGCCTTCGCCTCGACCACCTTCGTGTCGTCGCCGTCGAGCGTCAGGCGGTTGCCCCGGAGGTTGATCGCACAGCCGAGCCGGTCGCGAAGTGCGCCCAGCACGCCGTCGCCGATGCTTGCGAGCTCGGCTGCGACCTCGTTCGGAACGTCGAGAACTTCCTGCACGCGCTCAGTGTAGGCGCACGTGTGGACCGATCCTGGGCTCAGACTCTGCCGACGGCGGCGCCGAGCAGCGCGCCGAACAACGCGTGACCGGCGCTCGCCGAGCCGAATGCGCGGGGGCTCGTGACGAGTCGCGGCCAGGTGCCGTCGCGGCGCTTCGGGTGGATCACGTCGAAGACGGCGAGGCCGGGCCAGAGCACGGCGTTCTCGACGAGGGCGGCCGTCACGCCCTGCTTGACGCCGCGGCCGCCGAGCCGCTCGAAGACGAAGCCGAAGGTCGCGCCGCCCGCGGCATGCGTGACGAGGTTCGCGAGCCACTCGTGGCGCCCGCGCGTGATGAACGGCCCGAGCAGCTCGGTGTCGGCGTACGGCGTCCCGAACGCGCGCTTGAGGAGCGGATCGCAGGCTTGCCAGGCGGCGGCTGCGAGTGCGCCGGCGACGGCGCCTCTGGTCAAGCGAGCTTTTCGCGGACGATCTGGCTGACCACCGAGCCGTCGGCGCGGCCGGCGATCTGCGGCATCACGTCCGCCATCACGCGTCCGAGGTCCGCCATGCTCGTCGCGCCGACCTCGGCGATCGCGTCGTCGACGATCTCCTCGATCTCGTCCTCGCTCAGCGGCTCCGGCATGAACTCCTCGAGGATCGCGAGCTCGCGCTCCTCCGCCTCGGCCTGCTCCTCGCGGCCGCCGCTGCGGAACGCGTCGGCCGCCTCGACGCGCCGCTTGCGCTCGCGCTGGAGCACCTGGAGCTCTTCGTCCTCGGACAGCGGCCGCTGGAGCTCCTTCTCGGAGTTCTTGAGCGCGTTGACGATCAGCCGGAGCGCGTCACGACGCTCCGCGTCGCGCGCGAGCATCGCCTCCTTGATCCCGTCCTCGATCGTCTCGATCCTGCTCATACCCGCTCCCGGCGCCGGCAAAGCCGGCGCCTCCGCTCCTTGTTGAGCTCCGTCAAGCCTACGCTCACGCCATCCTCCCGATGCTGCGGCCGCCGAGGACGTGCCAGTGCAGATGGAAGACCGTCTGCCCTGCCCCTGCGCCCACGTTGACGACGACACGGTAGTCGCTCAGGCCTTCTTTCGCTGCGACATCGGCGACGAAGTCGAGCATCCGCTTCGCCTCGTCGGCCGGAAACCGATCGATCTCGTGGAAGCTCGCGACGTGCCGCTCGGGGATGACGAGCAGGTGAACGTCGGCCTGCGGGTTGATGTCGCGGATCGCGACGACGCCATCCGCGGCCGCGACGTGGTCGCCCTCGCGGTAGAGCGTGCAGAAGAGGCAGTCCTCGTCAGGCAGCGAGGATCCCCTCCTCTAGAACTGCTGCTGCGCGGACGCGGACGAGGTCGCCGATGCGCGCCTCGGGGACGAGCCACGGCGAGTAGTCGTCGCCGTAGCCGCGGCCGGGGCGGTCGACGAGCACCGTGTCGTCGCGGCCGAGCTTCGTCTGCCAGCGCGCGCGGCAGGCGTCGTGCGAGGCGGCGCGCAGCCGTGCCGCGCGCTCCTTCTTCTCGTCCGGTGAGACCGGATCCTCCTGCTCGGTCGCGGTGCCGGGCCGCGGTGAGTACGGGAAGACGTGGATCTTCGTCAAGCCTGCTTCACGCGCGGTGCGAAGCGTGTTCGCAAACGCGTGCTCGTCCTCGGCGGGGAAGCCGACGATCACGTCGCTCGTCAGGTTGAACTCGGCCTGGAGCGGCGCGAGCCGGCGGAGGTAGGTCGCCACGGTGTAGCGGCGCCCCATCGCGCGCAGCACGGTGTCGTCGCCCGACTGGAGCGGCACGTGAAGGTGACGGCTGACGGTCGGCGTCTCACGGAGCGCGGCGACGAGCGCGTCGCTCACGTGGTTGATCTCGATCGACGAGAGCCGCAGCCGCTCGAGCCCGGGCGTGGCACCCGCCTCGCGCACGAGGCGCGGCAGGTCGAAGCCGGCCGCGCGGTCGCGGTAGCAACCGAGGTTGATGCCGGTGAGCACGACCTCGCGGTGGCCCTGGCCGACGCGACGGCTGATCTCACGCAGCACCGCGTCGGCGGATCGGCTCCGCGAAGCGCCGCGCACGAGCGGGATGACGCAGAAGTTGCACGAGAACGAGCAGCCGTCCTGCACCTTGACGAACGCCCGCACGCGGTCGAACCGCTCCTCCGCCTGGACGCAGCCGATCGCGCCGACAGCGCCGGCGACGAAGGCGGGTGTCTCCTCGCTCCGACGCCGCACGACGACGACGTTCTCCGGAAGCCCCGCGAACGCATCGGCGGCGAGGTTCGCGCCGCAGCCCGTGACGTAGACGCGGCCGTGCGTCCGGGCTGCGCGCGTAGCCTCCTTCCGCGACTTCGAGACCGCCTCGTGGGTGACGCAGCACGTGTTGACGACCGCGATGTCGGCCGCGTCGTCGCGCTCGAGGTGCCCGTCGGCGAGCAGCCGCTCGCGCACCTCGTGGGCGTCGACGTGCGAGACCTTGCACCCGAGAAAGCGCACCGAGAACGTCGCCATCAGCGAAACGATAAACCGCTCGGTCGAGGTTGCGGCTGTAGGTACCCTTCAGTCACGGCCGCCGACGACAGGCGTCCGATGGTCTACGAGGGCCTCAGGCGAAGTTTGCCTGGGGCTTTTTTGTTCCCGAACAGGAGGTTGAGCTTGGCAGCACGTACGGAAACCAGCAC
>JBGPLW010000113.1:0-7931 GCA_041486645.1 Gaiellaceae bacterium
CGACGATCGTGTACGTCGACATGTCGAGCCGCTCGAGCGCTTCGAGAATCCCACGCGCCACCTCGTCGCAGCGTGTGATGCCGCCGAAGATGTTGAAGAAGATCGATTTCACCTGCGGATCGCGCGTGATCACCTCGAGCGCGTCGACGACGCCCTGCGCGTTGCCGCCGCCGCCGAGGTCGCAGAAGTTCGCCGGCTTGCCGCCGACGTGCGCAACGACGTCGACCGTCGACATCGATAGGCCGGCGCCGTTGCCGCAGATGCCGACGTTGCCGTCGAGCTTCACGTACGTCACGCCCTTCTCGCGGGCGAACGCCTCGATCGGGTCGGCTGCCGCCGTGTCGCGCATCTCCGAGATGTCGGGATGCCGGAAGAGTGCGTTGTCGTCCACCGTGAACTTCGAGTCGAGCGCCTTGACCTCGCCGTCGGGCGTGACGATCAAGGGGTTGATCTCGCAGAGCATCGCGTCGAACTCGATGAACGCGCGATAGAGCTTCTCGACGATCGAGGCGATCTGCTTTTGCTCGCTCGGGTCCTCGACGCCGGCACCGTAGATCAGCCGCCGCGCGACCCAGGGCTGGAAGCCCTCCGACGGGTCGACGTGCAGCCGCACGAGCGCGTCGGGATTCTCTTCCGCGACCTGCTCGATCTCGACGCCGCCCTGCGTCGTGAACATGAAGAGCGGCTTCTTCGCGCCGCGGTCGAACGCGATCGAGAGGTAGTACTCCTTCGCGATGTCGGAGGCCTTCTCGATCCAGACCTTGCGCACGACGTGGCCGCGGATGTCGAGCCCGAGGATCCCGCGCGCCTTCTCCTCCGCGTCGGCCGGGTCGTCCGCGAGTTTCACGCCGCCCGCCTTGCCGCGCCCGCCCGTGAGGACCTGCGCCTTGACGACAACCGGGCCGCCGATCGACGAGGCCGCGGCGCGCGCCTCCTCCGGCGAGACCGCGAGCCGCCCCTCGGAGACGGGAATGCCGACGCGGCGGAACAGCTCTTTGCCCTGGTACTCGTAGAGATCCACGGCGGCGGACTCTAACGATCACCGTCCGTCGTGCCGATCTTGAGGGCATGGGACGTTCGGTGATCGGCCTCTGTGGCGGGTTCGGCATGTTCGTCGGCGGCTACGTCCCGGTGCTCTGGGGCGCAAGCTCGTTCTCGCTCATGTCGTTCGTGTTCGGCGTGCTGGGCGCAATCGGCGGCGTCTGGGTCGGCGTGCGGATCAGCGAGAGCTAGACGCCGCACCTGCCCGCTGCGGACATCTCCCGGTGTCAGACACCCACGAGGGAAACGCCTGCTCTCCGCGCATCTGCCAACGGGTAGTCGTTCCGAGAGGACATGCCCTGGTGTCAAAGACGCTGAGGTTATGTTCGCTCGCCGGTTCGGGCATGGCCACTGGCTAGCATCGGCGGCGTGGACGCGATCGTCGCAGAAGACCTCCGCAAGAGATACAAGAGCGTGCAGGCGCTCGACGGCGTCTCCTTCTCGGTGCGCGAGGGCGAGGTGTTCGGACTGCTCGGCCCGAACGGCGCCGGTAAATCGACGACGGTTCGCACGCTCGCGACCCTCACGCAGCCCGATTCCGGACGCGCGCTCGTCGCAGGCGAGGACGTCGTCCGCCACCCGAACCGCGTGCGCCGGCTGATCGGCTACATCGCCCAGGACTCGGGCGTCGACTGGGAGGCGACCGGGCGAGAGAACCTCATGCTCCAGGGACGCATTCACGCCATGGCCGGCGCGCC
Organism: Gaiellaceae bacterium; assembly: GCA_041486645.1. GTDB lineage: Bacteria > Actinomycetota > Thermoleophilia > Gaiellales > Gaiellaceae > Palsa-739. The sequence continues at coordinate 1,740 of JBGPLW010000113.1, forward strand.
GCTGCGCATGCGGGTCGACGAGCTGCTCGAGCTGGTGGGCCTGCGCGACGCCGCAGACCGCGTCGCGCGCGGTTACTCGGGCGGGATGAAGCGCCGACTCGACATCGCGATCGGGCTCGTGCACAAGCCGCGCGTCCTCTTCCTCGACGAGCCGACGACCGGACTCGACCCCGAGGCGCGCGTCGCAATGTGGGTCGAGGTCGAGCGGCTCGCGGAGCAGGAGAGCCTCACGATCCTCCTGACGACGCACTACCTCGAGGAGGCCGACCGGCTCGCGGAGCGTGTCGCGATCGTCAGCCGGGGCACCGTCGTCGCCGAGGGCCGTCCCGACGAGTTGAAGGCGAACCTGCGCGGCGAGCTCGTGACCGTCGAGCTCGCCGAGGTGAACGGCCGCATCGACGAGGCCGCCGACGTCGTGCGCATGTTCGACGGCGCGAGCGAGGTGGCGATCGACGACCGCTACGTGCGCGCGCGCGTGCCGAACGGCGCACAAGCGATCCCGACGATTCTCTCAGCACTCGACAGCCACGGCTTCCAGGTCGCGTCGGTGACGACCGCCCGCCCGTCGCTCGACGACGTCTATCTCCACTACACGGGCCGCGACTTCGCGACCGAGGACGCGGGCGGCAGCTGATGCAGCTTCTGCGCCAGACGGGCTGGATGATCGTGCGGCAGCTGCGGAACCTGATGCGCGAGCCGATCTGGATCGCCCTGATGGTCATTCAGCCGCTCATCTGGCTCCTGCTCTACGGCCAGCTCTTCTCGCGTGTCGGCGCGCTCCGCGGCGGCGCCTCGAGCTACATCGAGTTCCTCACGCCGGGAATCGTCTGCATGAATGCCTTCTTCGGCGGCAGCTGGTCGGGCATGGCGATGATCAGCGACCTCGACCGGCACGTGATCGACCGCTTCCTCGCCGCACCGGCTTCGCGCTTCGCGATCATCCTCTCGCAGGTCGTGCGCGCCGGGATCACCGCCGTCATCCAGGCGCTGATCCTCCTCCTGCTCGGGCTCGCGCTCGGCGTGCGGGTGCACGGCGGAGCGGCGGGCTGGTTCGTCGTCTTCGCGGCCGCCGCGCTCCTCGCGATGGCGTTCTCAGGCTTCTCACACGGCATCGCGCTCCTCGTGCGAAGGGAGGCGTCGATGATCGCGGCGGCGAACTTCGTCGGCCTGCCGCTCATGTTCATCTCGGCGATCCTCATCCCACCCACGCAGATGCCGCACTGGATCGCCGTGCTCTCGCGCTTCAACCCCGTGAACTGGGGCGTCCACGCCGCCCGGAACGCGATCGTCGCCGGAGGCGACTGGGGCGCGAGCGGGATGTACCTCGGTTTGCTCGTCGCCGCCACGGCCGCCACGTCATTGTTCGCGACGTGGTGCTTCCGCGTCTACCAGCGCTCTATTTAGCTGCGCAAGCACCGGAATCCGCTCGCGCGGATTCCGGCACGCGCCAAGACCCCTAGAGGCGGCCGCGTTCGCGGCCGCTGGTCTGCTCACCGCCCTCGCTTTTCCTTGTGCGGCCACTGCGACGTGCGGGGCTACTCGTCGATCAGCACGCAGATGACCTGCCCGCTCGTGACAGGCTCGCCGGCCGCGACCGAGAGCTCGGCGACGATGCCGGCGTGCGGAGCGCGCACCTCGTTCTCCATCTTCATCGCCTCGACGATGCAGAGCACCGCACCCGCCTCGACCGCGTCGCCCGCGGCCACCGGTACCGCGAGCACGGTCCCCTGCATGGGCGAGACGATCGCATCGGTGCCCGCGTGGGCGGCACCGTGTCCGCGTAGCGCGCGACGGCGTGCGAGCTCGCGCCACGGCTGCTCGGGCTCGACGACACGAACGTCGAACCGTCGCCCGTTCACCTCGACGGTGCGCGACCGCATGACGGATCGAACCGCACCTCGTAACAGACTGTTACTTGATGCAGAACCGCCGTCGAGCGCTGCCGCCTGCGCGGCGAGCTCGTTCGACTCGACGACGCCGTGACACGTCTCGCCGCGAACGAAGCAGTCGTGCGAGAGCAGCGCCTTGTGAAAGCCGAGCAGCGTCGCCGGGCCTTCGATCACGAACTCGTCGAGCGCCCGCAGCATGCGCCGGCGCGCGTGCTCGCGGTCGACGCCGTGCACGACCAGCTTCGCGATCATCGGGTCGTACGCGCCGGAGACCTCGTAGCCGGCGGCGACGCCGGAGTCGACGCGCACGCCCGGCCCCGCCGGCTCGCGATACGCCGTCACGAGACCCGGTGACGGCAGGAATCCCTGTGACACGTCCTCCGCGTTGATGCGGCACTCGATCGCGTGCCCACGGAGCTCGACCTGATCCTGCCGTAGCGACAGCGGCTCGCCGAGGGCGATGCGAATCTGCTCCCGCACGAGGTCGAGGCCCGTCACCTCCTCGGTCACGGGGTGCTCGACCTGGATCCGCGTGTTCATCTCCATGAAGAAGTACTCGCCTTCGTGCGTCAGCAGTCCCTCGATCGTCCCCGCGGAGCGGTAGCCGGCCGCGCGCGCGGCGTTCACGCCGATCTCGCCGATCCGCGCGCGCAGCGCGTCGTCGACCCCGGGCGACGGTGTCTCCTCGATCAGCTTCTGATGGCGGCGCTGGATCGTGCAGTCGCGCTCCCCGAGATGGATCACGTTGCCGTGCGCGTCCGCGAGCACCTGAACCTCGACATGACGCGGATCGATGATCAGCTTCTCGACGTACACGTCGGGGTTCGCGAAGTACGACTGCCCTTGCCGGCGGGCGGTCTCGAACGCGCGCTCAGCGTCGGCAGGCGAGTGCACCGCCTCCATCCCTTTGCCGCCGCCGCCCGCCGCCGCCTTGATGAGCAGCGGATAGCCGATCTCCTCGCCGAGCGCCAGCAACTCGACGACCGACTCGACGGGATCGGTCGTCCCCGGAATGATCGGGACGCCCGCCGCCTGCATCACCTGGCGTGCTCGCGTCTTCGAGCCCATGAGCTCGATCGCCTCCGGCGGCGGCCCGATCCACACGAGGCCTGCCTCCTCGACGGCGCGGGCGAACGACGCGTTCTCGGCGAGAAAGCCGTACCCGGGATGAATCGCACCCGCACCCGCACGGAGCGCAGTCTCGACGAGCGTCTCGATCTTCAGATAGCTCTCGGCCGCCGGCGCCGGCCCGATGAGGAACGCCTCGTCCGCGTAGGCGACATGCAGAGCGCCACGGTCCGCCTCCGAATAGACGGCGACGGCGCCGAGGCCCAGCTCGCGCAGCGTGCGCGAGATGCGAATCGCGATCTCACCTCGATTCGCGACCAGAACCTTGTCGAACGTGTTTTCCGGCATAGGCCCCCGTATTCTCCCCACTCGATGTCCCCCGCCGACCAGTTGACCGTCGCGCGTGCCCTTTCGGTGCCGATCGTGATCGTTCTCTACGCATTGGACTTCCACGGTCACGCGTACTGGGCGACCGCCCTCTTCGTCGTCGCGATGACGACCGACTTCTTCGACGGAAAGCTGGCGCGGCGCCACGGGAGGTCGTCGCCGCTCGGCTCGCTCCTCGATCCGATCGCCGACAAAGTACTCGTGCTCGGCACGTTGACGATGCTCGTCGGGCTCGGTGTCGTCCCGGCGTGGATGGTCGCGACGATCGTCGTGCGCGAGGTGCTGATCACCGGGCTTCGCCAGGCGGCGATCGAGCGGGGCATCGTCATTGCGGCGCGCGACCTCGGCAAGCTCAAGACATGGGCACAGGCGATCGCCGCGGGCGTCGGCGGCTTTGCGGCCGCGGCGGGCTGGAACGACCGGATCGCGTGGTGGGCGCTGCTCGTCGCGGTCGTGCTGACGGTCGTGTCGGGCCTCGACTACGCCCGGAGCGCGCCGGCGCTCTTCCGGCGCCGCGAAGCCTCGGTTTAACTACTCGTCGTCCTCCTCGCGCCAGGGAACCGGCGTCGTGGCGGCCGCCACAAGGGCCTCGACGATGGCCGCGCGCTCCTCCTCCGAGGGCTCCGGCGTGATCTCGAGCTCCACGGGGAGGAGACTAAAGCCGGTGGCGAACCGGGTCGATGTGAACTGATGTGACTCGCCGCCTCCTCATCGCTGCGTGCCTGCTCGCGCTTGCTTTCGCGGCGAGCGCGGCAGCGTCCCCGGCGAAGCCGGTCTCGTGGGCGGCGCCCCAGATCCGGGCCGTCACCGCGGCGGGGCTGATGGGTGCCGGCGACGTTGCCTCCTTTCGCGCCGCCGACCCGCTGACGGCGCAGTCGCTCGAGAACCTCGTCTTCGACCTGAAGGCGCGCCTCGCGCCGCCCGTCGTGCTGCCGGTCCCCGACCCGACGATCCCCGTGACGACGGATCCCGCGACGACGGCCCCCGGCACGACGGCGATCACGACCACCGTGCCGGCGACGACGACCGTGGGAACCACGACGACGACGACCACGACCACGACGGTGCCCGCCACGCCGAAGCAGGTCGCGAACCCGGACCGCGCCGTGACGATCGCGCAGCTCGACGCGCGGCTCGTCGGCGCCCTGGGCCTCTCGAAGGCGGCGAGCACCTACACGAAGAACGCCCGCCTCGCGGGGCTCAAGGTGCCGGCCCGCTTCGGCTCCGAGGTCGTCGCCCGCCTCCTCGGCCTCCGCCTCAACCACCCGGCGCGGGACGACTCGCTCGAGCTCCTGCCGAACGACCCCGCGACGCGCGCCGAGGCCGCCTATTCCGTCGCCCAGCTCCTCCCGTTCGACGGCTCGGAGGTCGAAGCCGTCCAGGGCCTCGCCGACGCCTTCGTCCTGCCCGCCCTCAGCGACTGGCAGACCCAGATCCTCGACACCGCCGTCGCCCGCATCGGCATGCCGTACATCTGGGGCGGCGTGAGCGACGGCCCCGAGACGGAGTTCGGGGTCTCGTCCCGCGGCGGCTACGACTGCTCGGGCTTCGTCTGGCGTGTCTACAAGCTCCAGCCCTATGCCGGCTCCGGCAGCCTCAATGCCGTCCTTCAGGGCCGCACGACCTTCGTGATGAGCGGCGAGGTGCCCCGCTCGGAGCGGATCGGCCTCGCGAAGCTCGAGCCGGCCGACGTCATCTTCTTCGGCGACCGCGGCCCCCGCTCGCAGAAGGGGGAGGTGGGCCACATGGGGATCTACCTCGGGAACGGCTGGTTCATCCACTCGTCCGAATACGGGGTCGCCGTCGCGCGGCTCGACGGCTCGTATGCCCGCGAATTCGCGTGGGCGCGCCGCCCGCTCGCCGAGGCCGGCCTCGCCGTTGCGGGTACCTAGCCTTTTAGAGGGATAATCGCGTCAGAGCGCACGATCACCCCTTCGGGTGATTCCTCCAGGGCCTCCGAAACCGCAGAATCCTCTCGTCTGGCGTCCTAGTGCTCTGGAGGGAACACAATGTTGGAGTGGAACCCGCGGCTCATTGCTCTGGTGGTCGGCCTGTCTTCGTTGGCCGCCTCGCTGAGCTTCATCTTCCCGCCGACGAACTTCGGCTGGGGAGCCTGGTAACAAGCGTCGACTCCATCGGGGTGAGGGGAGACGATGGTGACCCGGACTACGGCAACACCTGGTTTCCCGGCGCTCGCGCCCGCCCCTGATCCTCGGCCCGCGGCGGCCGTGGCGGGGCGGTGAAGGCAGCAACCTCAGTTCCTCCCAGAGTTCTCGCGCTCGTGGCCCCCGTCTTCGTGGCGGGGGTCGCGACGCTTCTGGTGGCGTGCATCTCCTACGGGCGGAGCGCACACTCGAAAGAAGACGTCGCAGCGCTCGCGGGTCTCCTCTTCGGCATGGTCCTCGCCGAGCGCTTCCCGGTGCCGGTCGAGGGCGTCGATGCCGGAGGGGTCTCGCTCGGCTTCGTCTTCGCCGTCGCCGCGATCCTGCTCTTCGGGTGGCAGGCCGGCGTGATCGTCGCGGCCGGGGGGCCGACGGTCACGCATCTCATCGGTCACCGCCCGCCGCTTCGCGTCGCCTACAACGGCTCGATGTTCGCGCTCGCCGCGCTCGCGGCGGGGATCGCCACGCAGCAGATCCCCGAGAGCTCGATCGGCGCGCTGATCGCGCGGCTCGCGATCGGGGCGTTCATCTACTACTGGGTCGTCAACCTCGTGCTGATCAGCGCCGTGCTGGCTCTCAGCGCGGGCAAGCCGTTCTTCAAGCTGATCTGGGACAACGCGAAGCAGACGACGGCGCCGTTCGCGCTCATGACCTCAGCGGCTCTCATGCTCGTCGTCCTCTGGGAG
>JBGPLW010000114.1:0-7927 GCA_041486645.1 Gaiellaceae bacterium
CGTAAAGGCCGACGGCGGTGTAGCCGATGCCCATCACCGCGCCGATGAAGCCGTACACGACGTAGTGCGGCAGGAGCCAGGCGAACCGCTCGTGGAAGACGGCCCACGGCGACTCGTGACCCTCGACGCCGGACGCGAAGCTGAGCAGGCCCATGTTCACGAGGAAGTACAGGGCGCCGCCGGCGAGGCCGAGCGTGGCGATGAGAAGCCGTCCGGGGTTGCCGCTCGCCGACCAGATGGAGAACACTCCGGCCGCCGCGAGCGACGAGAGGGCCATCGTGCCGATGTTGTAGACGACGGTGTGCAACGAGTTCCGCCGCGCACTCCAGTCGACGACGGCGATCGTCACCGCGAGCGGCAGCGCCGCGCGATAGTCGAACAGCGCAGCGCCGGCGAGAGAGCCGACGACGCTCACCGACAGGGACCCCTCGACCTCGGCGAGCTCGAACGACAGCGCCTGCCCGGCGCCCACGAGTGCGAGCACGGCGAGCAGGCCGACGTAGTCCGTGCTGTGACCCCAGATGAGCCCGGCACCGCCCGCAGCGATGCCGACGACGCTGACCGAGGCGACGACGAGCGCAAGGCGCTGGGAGAGCTGGAAGAAGGTCGGTCCGTGCAGCGTCCGCGGTTTCGGGGTGCGCCGCTCCTCGGGCTGCTCGATCGGGTCGGCCGCCGGCAGCGGCGTCACGTGCTCGCCGTCCTCGACGACGGCGCGCAGCTTCGCGCCGCGCTCCGCTGCAAGCAAGAGCGGTTCCGTGCTCGCGCCGACCACGCGGTTGCGGCCCTGGAGCTTGCCGCGGTAGACCGCGAGGTCCGCCTGGTGGATGAGCTCGTTCGCGTCGGCGCCGTCCTTCGGGAAGCCCGCAACGCCGAGCGACACCGTCGCGCGGATCGGCTCCGCTGCGGTCTCGACCTCGAACTCGCGCTCGGCGACCGCGCGCCGGATGCGCTCCGCGATCTCCATCGCCTGCTCGGGCGGCGTCTCCGGGAGCAGGATCGAGAACTCCTCACCTCCGAACCGCGCCGGTACGTCGTAGTGCCGCAACTCGGCGTGGAAGATCTCGGCGATGCCCTTCAGCACCGCGTCACCGGCGAGGTGGCCGTAGCTGTTGTTGATGTCGCGCAGCAGGTCGAGGTCGGCCATGATCAGCGACATCGGCCGCTCGAAGCGCGCGGCGCGCGCAAGCTCCGCGGCGAGCGTCGTCGCAAAGTAGCGCGCGTTGTAGAGGCCCGTCTTCGGATCGACGCGTGCCTCTGCCTGCAGTTGCGGTACGCTGAGTGAGCGGTGCACGACGACGAGCGGCGCGAGTGCCGCGAAGATGAGCCACGGGTTCCAGTTCCAGAACGCAGCGAGCGAGACGCCGAGGATCGTCAACACGACGTCGACCGAGATCGCCTCGACTCCGAAGAGGCCGCTCTCACGGAAGCTGTGTCCGCGGCCGAGCTTGAGGATCACGCCGACGAGCACGTGGTTCACGGCGACAAAAGCGACCGCAGCGGCGAAGCCGGCGACGGCGAAGCGCGCCTCGGGATTCGCGATCAGCCCCTGGCCGTGCCTGTTGACGAGAGCGGCCGTGCCCCACGCCGCGAGGGAGTCGAGCGTGTAGTTCGAGATGTTGAAGCCGGCGATCGGCCACGGGTAGCGCTCCTTCAACCACTCCGGGACCGTCTGCACGAGCGGGATCAGAACAATCAGCTCGGGCGGAAGGAGCAGCGCCCCCGCGACGAGGAACACCACAGACGTGTGGTACATCTGGTTCCGCGGCGACTTGACCGGGAATGTGTGGGCGAGGGTCGCCGCGACTGCGAGGAAGACGAACGTGAGCCAGCCGTGCCTGACGTTCGGCGCGGCGAGGTAGAACTTGCCGGCCGCCGCAATAGTGGCGAGACCGAGGATCGTGAGGTAGATCCGCGCCGCGCGCGGGAGGCCGCCGCCGCGAACGGCGTGCCCAGCAGGTTCGGGAGGGACGTCCTGGAAGAACTCGCCCGAGAGCGCTTCGGGGACGGCGCTCATCGCGTCATCCGGAATTGCACGTGAATTCGTGGCCGCAGAGCCATGTCGAGATTGTCGGCCCCCCCCAAGCGGGTGGCGTCACCCGTTCGGAGGATTCGCACCGCATGGCTGCAACGATGAGCGGGCCCCGTTGCCGGGGCCCGCTCGCGGTGATTCAGGGTAGATCGGCCGCTGCTACGGAAGCAGCGCTGCCGGTGCCGCGTCGAGCGCAGTGCAGAGCGTCACGATCGGATCGCAGTCGGCGTTGACGATGCCGAGTGCCGCGAGGGCCGCGTCCTGCTCAGCGGTCGTCGCGTCGGCTCCATCACCGATCGAGGGATCCGTGGCGTTGTCGGCCCATGCTGCATCCGACCACGCTGCGTCGCTCCAGGCCACGTCGCTCCAGGCGACGTCGCCCCAGGCAACGGACGCCCAGGCGGTATCGGCCCAGGCCGCGTCGCTCCACGCGACGTCAGACCAGGCTGCATCGCTCCACGCGACGTCAGACCAGGCGACCGCGTTCCACGCCTTGTCCGCCTTCGCGGCCTTCTGCCACGCCGAGGCGTCGAACGCACGCGATCCGTCCGCAAGGCCCACGACATACTTGTCGAGGCCCGCGTTCGGGTTCGGCGGGTCCTTCAGGCGTCCACGGGCAGCCCAGATGTTGATCTCGCCGACACCGAGGGAGCCCTTCGGGGCGCTCTTCTCCGGGGTCGCGGTCACCATCAGCGCGCCCTTCACCTGATCGGGCGTCCAGTTCGGATGCTGAGCCATCAGCATCGCCGCGGCTCCCGCGACAACGGGCGCTGCGAAGGACGTCCCGCTCAGCTGCATGTAGCCGGGCGCGGTGACGTGATCGGGACGGGACAACGGAAGCGTGGAGCTCGCCGGGACCGGGCCGATCATGTAGCGCCCAGGTGCCGCGAGTTCCGGCTTCGCGAAGCCGTCCCCGGTGTAGCCGTAGGCCGAGAACGGAGCTGCCGTGTCGTCACCGGCGCCGAGACTCGTGCCGATGTCGGCTGCGCCGACCGTGATCACGAACGGGTCGTTGCCCGGCGCGAACGGAACTCCGCTCGGACCGGTCGCCGATCCGTAGTTGCCCGCTGCTGCGACAACCACGATCCCGTTCAGCCACAGCTTCTCGACTGCCTGGTCGAGCGGGTCGAACATGACGCTCGCCCGGTTGACCGCGTGCAACGAGAAGTTCGCGACCTTGATGTTGTACTTCGTCTTGTTCGCCAGGATCCAGTCGGCCGCCTTGACGACGTCACCGACGGTTGCCTGACCCTGGTCGTTCATGACGTCGATCGAGAGCAGCTCCGCCTTCGGCGCGACACCGGCGTAGCCCGCCGCCGAGCCGGCAGCGATGCCGGCGACGAACGTGCCATGGCCGTAGCCGTCCCCGGCCGAGTTCGGGCCGAGGCTCGCCATGTTGACCTGGCCGAGCACGCGGGCACCGAAGTCCGACGTGCGGGACGCGTCGATGCCCGAGTCGACGACGGCGATGGTCGCCGCGTCGGGGCTCTGCTTCAACCAGTCCACCGGAGCACCGGTCGCCCACGGCCACAGCTGCGAGTTCGAGAGCGGCAGCATGACCGCGGTCGTCTTGACGGACTCGTTCGCCATGATCGACGTGACGTACGGCCGCTTACCGAGAGCCAGGATCTGGCTCCCCGTCAGGGAAGCCCTGACGCCGTTGACCGACGTGAACTGATCACGGACGTTGCTGCTGTAGTTGTCGCCGGCGAGCTTCTTGTAGAAGCCGTTGGCATTGCCGTTCTTGTCGCCCTGGACGATGACGTCGAACGTCTGTCCGGGATTCTGGGCGATCGAGCTCAAAAGCTCCGAGGGGACATACGCCTTGAGGTTGCTCGTCTTGACCGACGCGCTGACGCCGCCGCTGAGCCCCGCGCCGGCCACGGAGGCCATTGCGAAAACTGCAACCACGGACACGACCGCGCCGGCACGACGGCCGCCACGACCCCAGAGTGCATTCGAACGCAGCTCGTTTCGCGAGCCGCGTCCCCAAAGTGCATTCGAGCGATCACCGCTTACATTCGCTCGTGTATGCCGCATCTACCCTTCCTCTCCTTCTTCAGTGACCACGTGCAGAACGCACATGGGCCGCAAAAACACGTGAAGCAGGGTGAACGTAGGCCGCTATAGGGGGCGATACCTCCCCCGGATGGGTCAGGACCCGCGTGTGGCATGCGATTCACTCGAACGAGTTACCCCGTTTGTCGCGTACCCTCGCCACGTGCGTCTGGCCGTCGAGATTCGTGCCGCGCGCGGTGTCGCCGCGCTGTCGCGCCTCGTCGGAGCCGGCGCGGGCATGACGGTGCCGGGCAAGCTCCTCTCGAAGCTCGACCCGGGCGCGATCGACCGGCTCGCCGCGCGCCTGCCCGCCGGAACCGCGCTCATCTCGGCGACGAACGGCAAGACGACGACGTCGGCGATGGCGGCCGAGATCCTACGCCCGCGCTTCCGCCTCGCACACAACCACTCCGGCGCCAACCTCGTTTCCGGGGTGGCGTCCACCCTCCTCGCCGCACGAGACGCCGAGCTCGGGCTCCTCGAAGTGGACGAGGCGGCCCTCCCGGAGGTGCTCCGGCGCGTGCGGCCGCGTGCGGTTTGCCTCGGAAACCTCTTCCGGGATCAGCTCGACCGCTACGGCGAGCTCGAGCTGATCGCCGAGCGCTGGCGCGTCGCGATCGACGAGCTGCCGCCGGAGACGGTGCTCGTCCTGAACGGCGACGACCCGCAGGTCGGCTCGCTCGGCCACGGCGTCGTCTACGGGCTCGACGATCCGAGTGTGGCGCGCCCCTCGCTCCAGCACGCCGCCGACTCGAAGTACTGCATCCGCTGCGGGACTCCCTATATCTACGCCGCGGCCTATGTCGGGCACCTCGGCGACTACCGCTGCCCGAACTGCGGGCACGCGCGGCCGCCGCTCGAGGTCGTGGGCCGCGCCGTCGAGCTCGAAGGGCTCGAGCGCGCGTCGTTCGATCTCGTCACGCCCGAAGGAACGCGGCGCATCGAGCTCGCGCTGCCCGGTCTGTACAACGTCTACAACGCGCTCGGCGCGGCGACGCTCGCGCGGGCGCTCGGCGCCACGCCGAACGAGATCGTCGACGGGCTCGCTCGCTTCAGCGCCGCCTTCGGCCGGTTCGAGCGCATCTCGATCGGCGAGAAGCGCCTCCTTCTTCTTCTGATCAAGAACCCGGCCGGCGCGAACGAAGCCGTGCGCACGCTCGTCGACGGCGGCCCGCCTGCGGTGGCGGTCATCGCCCTGAACGACGGCATCGCCGACGGCCGCGATGTCTCCTGGATCTGGGACGTCGACTTCGAGCCGCTCCTCGAAGGGCTCGAGACGCTCGTCGCCACGGGCGACCGTGCCGCCGAGCTCGCCCTTCGCTTCAAGTACGGCGGCCTCGACGTCTCGCGGATCGTCGTCGAGCCCGATCTCGAGCGGGCCCTCGATCGCGGCCTCGGGCTCACGCCGGAACACGGCGAGCTCGTCGTGCTCCCGACCTACACCGCGATGCTGGCGCTGCAGCGCCTGGTCGCGTCGCGCGGGCACGCGAAGCCGTACTGGGAGCGGGCCGCGTGAAGATCCGCGTCGGCCACCTCTACCCCGACTACCTGAACATCTATGCCGACCGGGGCAACATCGCAGTTCTCGCCCGCCGCGCCGCGTGGCGCGGCCACGAGCTCGACGTGACGCCGCTCGGCCTCGCCGACACGATCGTGCCCGGCGCGCACGACCTCTACTACGTCGGCGGCGGTCAGGATCGCGAGCAGTTCCTCGTCGCGGAGAACCTCGCCAAGAAGGCGGAGCCGCTGCGCGAGGCGGTCGTCGGCGGCGGCGCAGCCCTCCTCGCGGTCTGCGGCGGCTACCAGCTGCTCGGCCGCGGCTACCGCGGCTTCCACGGCGAGGACATGCCGGGCGTCGGCCTCCTCCCGCTCGAGACCGTGGCGGGCGACCGGCGCATGATCGGTGACGTGCTGCTCGAGACGGAGCTCGAGCCGGGCGTGCGGCGGACGATCGCAGGGTTCGAGAACCACGCGGGCCGCACGCGCCTCGATGCGGGTGCCGAGCCGCTCGGCCGCGTCGTCGCCGGGTTCGGGAACGACGGCGAGAGCGGCTTCGAGGGCTGCCGGCTCGGACGCGCGATCGGCACCTACCTGCACGGCCCGCTCCTGCCGCGCAACCCGTGGCTCGCCGACTGGCTGCTCGGCGCGGCGATCGCCCACCGCACCGGTGGCGAGGCGCCCGTGTTCGACCCGCTCGACGACGACCTCGAGGCGCGCGCGCACGATATCTCGGCCGAGCGCGCGCGGGTGCGCGGCGGCAAGCGTTAGAGACATCTCGGGCCCGGAGAGCGAGTCTTCTGATCCGAGGGCCGCACATGTGACACTCCGAGGCACCACATCGGCGTAGGAGGAAACGGAATGGATCGGCGAATCGTCACCGGCCCTGGCCTGCCGGCGCAGATCGGCCCCTACTCGCAGGCCGTCCGCGCCGGACAGTTCCTCTTCGTGTCCGGTCAGCCGGGCGTGGATCCCGAGACCGGGGAAGCCGCAGGAGCGACCTTCTCGGAGCAGGCGCGCCAAGCGTTCGCGAACCTCGACACCGTTCTTTGGTGATCTCGATCGGCTGCACCGCGATCGCCGAAGACTGAACCCGAAACGCAACTGCAACGGATGGAAGACGCGACGTCGAGTCCTCCAACCGTTTCACCTTCGAGCGCTAACGGCCCTACTGCTGGTTCGAGCCGCAGTCGCGTAAGCCCGCGGCGTCGAACTCGGAGTTGAGCGGCGCGGAGAGTGTCGAGAGTCGCGCCAGAGCCGGCCGCAGTGTTGCCGAATCGTTCGCCACGGCTGCGGCGATCACGCGGTGGAGTTGGAGATCGACTGCATGGAGGGCGCGCAACGCGATGTTCATCCGCGTGCCCGCGTTCGCGGGGAGCGGCATCTTCTCGATCTGTGCCCCTTGCTTCAGTGTCAGCGCGAGGGCTGCTCCAAAGTCGTAGGCCGCACGGTGCAGGTCTCCGGAGAGCTTCGCGTGAGCCATGTCCGTCTCGAGCTGCTTGAACCTCGGCGTGTTCGCGCGGCAGAGCGCGTTGACCTGGGCTTGATACGCGCTGAGGCCCAGAGGTGCTGCCGATGTCGCGTTCGTCATCGAAGCGGCGAAGGCGGCGGCGATTGCGGCGACGCCGATGATCTTCATTTGCCGTAGTCTCGCCCGCCGTCTGGGGGCTCTTGACCCCAAACGAGGGACACTCCGCCAATTCTGGGGCTCCGGTCAGTCGAGCCCGCTGACGTCGAGCACGATCGTCTTCAAGTCGGTCATGTCGAGCATCGTGTAGCGGCCGCCGATCCGGCCCCACCCGGATTTCGTTCCGGACGCTCCACCGAACGGCTCGTGCGCCTCCCAGTAGTCGGTCGAGTCGTTCACGACCACGTTGCCGACCTGGAGGCTCTCGAGATACCGGAAGGCCCGGCTCAAGCTCGACGTGTACACCGCGGCCTGGAGGCCGAGGTGGGAGTCGTTCGCAACGGCGAGTGCCTCGTCGTCCGACGCGACGCGGATGAGCGGGACGATTGGCCCGAACGTCTCCTCGCGGTTGATCAGCGTGTCGACGGCGACGTCGCTCAGCACGGTCGGCTGGTAGTAGAGGTCTGTCGGCCACCCGCTTTCGCGCGATCCGCCGACGACCACGGTGGCTCCCTTGCCGACTGCGTCCTCGAGATGCGCGTCCATCTTGCGGGCGGTCGGCGCGTTGTTCATCGGCCCGACTTTCGTCGCTGCATCGAAGGGGTCGCCGAGCGTCCAGTCGGCCGACGCCTTCACGACCTCGTCGAGGAACGCGTCGTGCACGCGCTCGTGCACGAGCACGCGCTCCGTCGCGCAGCAGACCTGGCCCGCGCAGA
>JBGPLW010000115.1:0-7906 GCA_041486645.1 Gaiellaceae bacterium
CGCGAAAAACGCAACCTGCTTGTAGTTGTGCTGCAAGAGGCCGAGCCCCAGCGCGATGACGCCGAGTGCAGCTGCCAGCTCGAGGCTCCGCCGGCGACGCATGGCTACGTGCCCGCTTATGCCGAAGCCATCATCTGCATCTCGCGAAGTCCCGCGAGACGGCGGAGCGACTCGAGCTCGATCTGGCGGACGCGCTCGCGGGTGAGCCCGAGACGCTTGCCGATCTCTTCGAGCGTCTTCGGCTCCTCATCGACGAGGCCGTAGCGCAGCACGAGCACCTGCCGCTCGCGGTCGGGGAGCGCCTGCAGCGCGACTGCGAGTGCCTGGCTGCGGAGCGAGACCTCCACGCACTCTTCCGGCAGTGGCTCGTCGCCCGCGACGAAGTCACCGAACACCGCGTCGTCCTGTTCGCCGACCGGCTGGTCGAGACTTGCGGACGCGCGCGCGGCGGCCTTCACTTCACGTGCCTGCTCGATCGGCAGCGACGCTTCTTCCGCGATCTCCTCGAGGGTCGGCTCGCGGCCGAGCTCCATCCAGAGCGTGCGCTCGGCGCGGTTCATCTTCTGCATGCGCTCGACGATGTGCACCGGCATGCGGATCGTGCGCGCCTTGTCGGCGAGCGCACGCGCGACGGCCTGGCGGATCCACCACGTCGCGTACGTCGAGAACTTGTAACCGCGACGCCAGTCGAACTTCTCGACGGCGCGGATCAGCCCGAGCGTTCCTTCCTGGATCAGGTCGAGGAACGGGAGGCCCTGGTTGCGGTAGTTCTTCGCGATCGAGACGACGAGGCGGAGGTTCGACTGGATCATCCGCTGCTTCGCCATCATGTCGCCGCCCTCGATCTTCTTCGCGAGCTCGACCTCCTGCGCGGCGGTGAGGAGCGCGTGCTTGCCGGCCTCGCGGAGGAAGAGCTGGAGCGCGTCGGTTGTCGTCTCGACCGGCGCCGTGACTGGCGGGGGTGGGGGAGCCTCCTGCTCGGTGTCGACGATCAGCTCGATCCCTCTGCGGTCGAGCTCTTGATTGACGGCTTCGAGCTCGAGCGGCTCGAGCTCGAGCGGCTCGAGGATCTCGTTCAACTCGACCTGCCGCACGTGCCCGTTCGCCTCGGCGGCTTCGAGCAGCGCCGCAAGTTCCTCGTTCACGAGGATCGAATCGATCTCGACCGTCAACGTTGCTCCCCCTGGTCGCTGTTTGATCTGTACGGCCTGGTCTCCCGCGCCTTCATGCAACCCAAACACGGGCGGCCTCCGGAAATCAAGGTCCGGGTCCGGCGGCGCTCTACGCGCGTGTCACAAGCCGGCGCGCGGCGGCGCCGAGCCCGACGAACGCTGCGGCCGCGAGCGCGAAGACGTTCGACGTCACGCAGGTCCGGCAAACGCCGCGGCATGCCTGCACCGCGGGCGCCAGGTCGACGGCCCGGTTCAGGACGGGCAGCGCACGTCCGGAGGAGCGCTCGAGCATGGGCCAAGTCTAGGCCCGGCCGTGGCCGCTCATGTCCGTCCGATTGCTTCCAGAGAATCGAACGCATGTTCTCGTCAAGATGCGCGTCTTGCGGACGCGAATACGAGTACGACCGACGGAAAGGCCACACCCGAACGACCTGCAACTCATGCCGGACGAATGCGCGGAAATCCAGACGAGAGTTGGGATGCAGTCCTGGCGGAGATCAAGAAGTGCGTGCTCGTCTGCGCGAATTGTCATATCGAGATCGAGAGCGGCGCGAGATCGATTCCGGCTGAGATCTCCGCGCGCGTCGAGGAAGCGACTCGCGGCTTTGAGCGGAGGGTTCGCCGACCGCCTGGGCGGCCAAGAGCTGCGTGACTCGAAGGTCGAGGCGTGAGAAACCGCTTGTGTTCGCGTGCACGGGAACATGTGTTATGTCAAGTTGGCGAATGAGGCCGAGAAGCTGCCGGCCTCCCCTGAGGGGCAACCAGCGTTCACGCTGGTTGCAGTCGTCGACGTCGGACGGGCGACGCGAACGACTGCAACCTGACTGAAGTCAGGTTGCGGATCGCCCTCGCCCACTTATCCACAGGTTGCACATAGCGCTGTGGAAATGTTGATTATTCAAAATCCGCAAAGTGCGCACTTTTCGTGTCATGTCCCTCTTGAACGTGTCCGGGAGACCTGTAGATTCACAAGTGCGCCGAGCGCGCAGCGAGAGTAGGTCGAAGCAGCACCGAAGGGCTGTACGAGGCGGTCCGCAAGGGCCAAGATCGGAAAGTCAGCCGGAGTTGTGGACGGAATCGCAAGCGGCTCGGCGAATCTATGGTCCCGTTTCGTTGCGGGAGCCTGCTCGTTTTTCGTTCGCGTAGAATCGCGCCCCGTGCACCGGCCGAACCCGCCCAGCATCGACCCCGGCGTCATGGCATTCGTGTGGGCGCTGCTCCTCGCCCTCTACGTGTACTTCGGGCTCCTCGCGATCGGTGCGAAGGGCAGCTTCGCGATCGTGATCGCGCTGCTCTCGTTTGCGGGGATCTGGCTCTTCGTCCGCCTACGCGGCGAAGACCGGCCGAACGCCTAGCCCGCTCCGCGACCGCGACGTGCTCGGCGACTCGTCGCCCGAGAGCGCGAACACGAGCATGTGCGCGAGCTCCGGCCCGATGGCGGCGTCGAGCCGCTGCCGCGCCGTCTGCGCGTATGGGTCGAGGCTCAGGCAGTGGGCTGCGAGAAGCGAGAGCCCGCGATCATGCGGAACGGCGTTCATCCCACGTTTTCTATCGGGCCGCCGACGCTCCGCGCATGATCCCTGACGGTGGGGATACGGGGCCGCGAAACGCGCGACCCCGCACCGAAGCGCCTCTATTCGATCGTTTCGACCCGGTCGCGCGCCTCCAGCGGCGTCGCCGGGACCGCCTCCCGCTCCTGCGTCAGCGGCTCGGCGGCGGCCGGCGGCCCTGCGGCGACGACCTCCTCGAGCCGCTCCACCACAGGCAGCGCGTCGAGCGACATCCCGAGCACCGCGCCGAAGCCGAAGGCGAGCACGCCGTGCCAGAGGCCAACCGCGTGGACGATGCCCATGAGCCCGAGATCGTGGCTCCAGGACACGAACCTCCCCTCGACCCAGCCGTTCCCCGGCTGGGTCGCGAGGAGGATCCAGCCGGCCACGACAAGTGCCGGCAGGACGCCGAGAAGGAGCGCTCCCGGCGAGATCCGCAATCGCAGCCCGCTCGTCCAGCCGCCGAGGGCCGGCAGCAGGGCGAGCACGACGCCTCCGGCCGCGACGATGCCCATCGCAGCCCAGAAGCGGGCCGTCGTCTGCTGTCCCACCTGCGTTGCGACCCAGAGCAGCAGCCCGGCAAGGCCGACGGCGAGCGCCGTCATCAGGCCGCGGGTCGCGTCGTAGAGTCCGTACCTGCGCATAGTTCACCTCTCGTCGCTTGTGCGTTCGAGAGGAAACGGCGAAGTCGCCCGGGAAGGTGCGCTACTCGAGCGCAAGGCGCCGGGCGTCGAAACTCGACGACCAGAGCTCGGCCCGGAACTCCTCGACCGAGGCGTGGAGATCGTCCGGAAACACGTGCTCCACCACCCCCACCTCGCGATCGTTCCAGAATGGGATGTCGACGTGCTCGCAGGAGACGACGTTCACCGACGTCCGCCGGCACGCCGGACAGCGCACCGCGAGGCCGAGCGACCGGTCGCCCGGCGCGAGGACGAGAAACGACGACGGCGACACCGGCCGAGCCCGCTCCTCTGGGTAGCAGAAGAAGCTCCAAGGCCACTCCCCCGCCTTGATGCGCGCCGCCGCGAGCTCGCCGAGCTCGGAGGCGACCGGCTCGACCCGCGAGGTCATCAGGTTGAGGAAGACGCCGCTGTCGAGCCCGAGCGGCGCCCAGTCGAGCTCGTCGTGGCGCACGAGACCGTCGTGCTCGTCGCCGCACGGGCAGGCGAAGCGGACGCAATAGACGACGGGGTGCGCGGTGCCGGCGAGCGGCTCGAGCGTGCGGAAGGCGGAGAGAGTGACGCGGCTCTCCCCCGCGCTCGGACACGCGAACGTGTACTTGCTCGTGAGAGCGTCGTACATGGTGGAGTTGTAATCGGTTTCCCGGACGGAAAACCAAAGGGTCAACTCGGATCGTCGAGCTCCGATGCGAGGAGCAGGCTGTGGACGCGTCCGAGGCCTTCCGCGTCGTCGAGCTGCCGCACGACCACGGCCACCCCCAACCAGGCTGCTCCGCACATCTCCACGAGGCTTTTCGCTGCCCTCGCCTGGCTTCCCGTCTCGATCCAATCGTCGACGAGAAGGACCGAGTCGCCCGCCTCGAGTGCGGCCCGCTGCAGGCGGAGCTCGTGCCGCTCGCCGCGCCAGTCCTGCCCCGCCGTGACCGCCACCTTCTCCCCCGGGAAGAGGCCGGCCGCCTTCTTGATCGGGACGAGGCCGACGCCGAGGTCGAGTGCCGCCGCGGCACCGAGGATGAACCCGCGCGACTCGATCCCCGCCACCTTCGTCACGCTGCCGCGGAACGGCTCGACCAGCGCGAGCGCGACCTCGCCGAGCAGCTCGGCCGAGTCGAAGAGCCGCCACACGTCCGCGTGCCCGCCGACGAACGGGATCGCAGTACGCAGACGCGCTGCGTCCATCGACCTAGTAGGTGATCAGCGAGAACAGGTCGTAGTTCCCGAGGCGCTTGCGGCCCTCGAGGAACGACAGCTCGATCACGAAGTTCACGCCGACGACCTTGCCGCCGAGGCCTTCGACGAGGCCGGCGATCGCCTCCACCGTTCCCCCTGTCGCGAGCACGTCGTCGTGGATGACGACCCGCGCGCCGTGGGAGATCGCGGAGGCGGCGACCTCGAGCGAGTTCTCGCCGTACTCGAGCAGGTAGCGCGCCTTCACGGTCTCGGGCGGCAGCTTGCCGGGCCGGCGCGCGGGCACGAACCCGCAGCCCGCGTCCTTCGCAATCGCCGCACCGAGGATGAAGCCGCGCGCCTCGGCGCCGAGCACGAGGTCGGGCTCCCGTTCGGCCGTCCAGGCGGCGAGCGCGTCGACTGCCTGCGTCAGCGCCCTGTGGTCGAGCAGCAGCGGCGTGATGTCCTTGAAGTCGATCCCGGGCTCGGGAAAATCCTCGACCTCACGGACGTAGCTCTTCAGATCGAGGGCCGTCACTGGCCGACGAGTCTACGGACGTTGCGCGCGAAGAGGAGCTGGGACAGCTCCTGTGCGGACTCGGACAAGGCCTGGAGATCCTCGACGCCGGCCCGCCGCCGTTCCGGGTTCCGCGCGCGGAGCGCGGGCGCGACGATCGCCTCGAGCAGCGCCGATTCCCGGTCCGCCGCGGTCCGGAACGCGCGCAGGTGGCGCGGTGCGATGCCGAAGCGCGCGAGCGTGTCGCACGAGATCGCGACGTCGAGATCCGTCTCCGAGTAGATCCGCTGTCCCCGTTCGACGCGCGGCTCGAGCAGCCCGAACTCCTCGAGCTCGCGCGCTCGGCGCGGGTCGATCCCGGCCCGGTCGCACAGCTCGTCGAGGTCGAGCCCTTCCTCCGCCTCGCCGAGCGCGGTCCGCCGCCGCCGCCGCTCCTTCCCCGCCCCGGCCGCGAGCTCTTCGCGGATGACCCGCAGCGGGAGGAACTCGTCGCGCTGGAGGCGCAGGATCGTCTCGAGGCGCTCGACGTCGTCCTCGCTGAAGAGCCGGTAGCCGCCCTGCGTCCGCTTCGGCGTCAGCAGCCCCTGATCCTCGAGATACCGGATCTTCGAGATCGAGATGTCGGCGAACTCCGGCTTCAACCGGCGGCACACGGTGCCGATCGTCAGCAGGCGTTGGCGTGAGGGGGCAGTGGTTGCCATCAGTGCTGGAGGAACGTGAAGCGGTACTTGCCGATCTGGACCTCGTCGCCGTCCTCGAGCTCGGCCGACTCGACCCGCCTGCGGTTGACGAAGGTGCCGTTGAGGCTGCCGCCGTCCTCGATCGTCCAGCGGCCGTCGTGTTTGATCAGCTCGGCGTGCTTGCGTGAGACGGTGACATCGTCGAGGAAGATGCCGCAATCGGGCGAGCGCCCGATCGTCGCCCGGTCGCCCTGCGGCTCGAAGCTCTCGCCGGCGCGGCCGCCGCCGGAGCGCACGACGAGCGCCGTGCCCTTGATCGTGACGCCGACCTCGCCGAGCTTCTCGAGCAGCTCCTCGCGCTCCTCGGCGGTGAAGGTCTGCGTCGTCTCGCCGCTCTCCTTGGTGTGGAGGAGCGCGCCGCACTTCGAGCAGTAGTTGGCGGCCTCCTGGTTCTGGAAGCCGCACTCCGGGCAATAGATGTGGCTCATCAGGAGGGCGGCGTCGCCTTCCCGGCGAGGATCTCGGTCAGCGACGCGACATCGACCTGGTCGAGGACGCTCTGGCCCCCGGTCTTCTGGAGGCGCGCGACGAGCTCGGCCCGGAGGATGTCGATCTTCCCGTGCAGCAGGCGGCGCTGGTACGAGACCTCCTGCTCCTCCTTCGTGTACTTGTCAATCAGGCCTTTCAGGTCCTCGTCGGACAACGAGGCAAGATCAGGGAGCGGTTCCACGCGGCAGCCTTTCGCTCGGAGGGTCAAGTGGAACTTTAGCCTTTGCCGGCCCCGAGTCTAGACCTGGACTTGAGACCTCTCGAGAGCTCGAGCCTCTATGTTCGCGCGTGGGCTGCTTCGCCCTGCTCGATGTCCTCGATGATTGCGCGAAGCTCGCCCGCGAGCTCCTCCGAGACCTCCGAGGTGCTGCCCTCCGCGTAGAGGTGGATCACCGGCTCGTCCGGGTCCGGCAGCGCCTGCGCCCAGCCGCGGTCTTCGAACACCTTGATGCCGTCCGTCAGGTCGAGGTTTCGCCCGGACCAGCGCTCGTTCAGGATCCGCATCACGAGCCCCTTCATCCCCCACGGGCACGGGATCTGGCGGTGCACGAGGGTCGGGCGCGGCAGCTCCCCGACGAGCTCGGAGAGCGGGCGCTGCACGGGCGCGAGCAGCTCGAGCAGGTTTGCGAGGCTTGCGACGGCGTCGTAGCCCGGCAGGAACTGCGGGAAGACGTAGCCGCCGCCGACGGCGCCGGCGAAGACGACGCCCTCCTGCGCGGCAGCCTGGGTCAGCGCCTGGAGCGACGCCGGCGTTCGCACGACCTCGAAGCCGGTGTGCTCGACGAGCCGGTCGACCTGGCTCGTCACCGTGACCGGGAACGCGACCTTGCCGCCGGGGTGGCCGTTCGTCGAACCGGCCCCGATCAAGCTGAGATAGAGGAGGAGCGCCTGCTCGACGGGCACCTCGCGCGCCTGCTCGTCGATCAGGTAGAGGCGCTCGCCCGCGCGGTCGAAGACGGCGCCGAGATCGGCGCTCACCGCGGACACGAGCCGCTTCGCCTGGCCGATCGACGCGGCGAGGCCGTGACTCTCCGCGTTGCCGTCGCTCGGGAACGCGTGCGCGGCGACGACCTCGACGCCGAGGGGGCCGAGGACGAGCGGCAGGACGTAGGAGGCCGCGGAGAAGCCGTAGTCGACGACGATGCGAAAGCCGCGCGCGCGGATCTTCGCGACGTCGACGGTGCTCAGGAGGTCGCTCGCGTACGTCTCGCTCACGCGTGCGGGGTAGGAGGCGCCGCCGACGTCGCTTGCTGCGACCCGGCGGATCTCGCCGCGCGTGAAGTGCTTCTCGACTTCCTTCTGCATCGCCGCGGTCATCTCGATTCCCGGCGACTCGAAGAACTGGATGCGCACCGCCTCGGGATCGTTCGGGCTGACGCCGATGTGGAAGCCGGCGGCGAACCCTTCGGCCTTCACGAGGTGGCGTGCGACGGCGGCCGGAATGACACGCAGGTCAGCGACGTCGATGCCGGTCGAGGCGACGCCGCTGATCATCGCGCGCTTGATCATCCGGCACGCGGGCGTTCCCTCGCGCGATGCGACGACGCGGTCGCCGCGCTTGAGCGCGGTGCCGAGCGCGGCCGCGAGC
>JBGPLW010000116.1:0-7888 GCA_041486645.1 Gaiellaceae bacterium
CTCGCGGTCAAATCCGTCATGCTGGCAACCTCGGCCTAAATCATCAATTTCGAGATTGTGAACATCCATCGACGACTTTGCGACGAAGGCCGCGGCTCGCGGCTCGTCCTTCAGGTGCACGACGAGTTGCTCGTCGAAGCGCCGGACGCCGAGGTGTCGACCGTCAAGACGCTCGTGCGCGAAGAGATGATCAACGCGTACCCGCTCGACCCGCCGCTCGCGGTGGACGTCGGAGCCGGCGACGACTGGAACGAGGCGAAGTAGGGGGTGCCAGGCACCGCGCAAGCGGTGCCTGGCACCGCTTTGGCTAGCTCCCGTTCGCGCCCCAGTCGTTCCACCAGCTCGGGCAGGTGAACGAGCCCGAGTTCAAGCGGAAGTTGTCGTACCTGACCGAGACGTCCTGGTGGGCGAACTGGTTGCCGGGCGCCGAGAGGCCGATGCCGAGCGTCGTTGCGTTCGGCGCGGAGCCCGAGTTGACGAGCTGCCAGCCGCCCGGCGTCAGGAAGTACGCGGAGAGGGTCTGCCCGACCCGGACGAGCCGCATCGTGCCGCTCGTGTCGCTCGTCGTCTCCGAGCCGAAGCTCGAGTCCGTCCACGCGGCGTAGCTCTGGTTGTACGGCGTCGGCTGCACCGACGAGTTCCGGGCGATGCTGCCATTCGCGAAGAACGCCGCCAGGCTCGCGTAGACGCCGCCGAATTGCGGCCAGACGAGGAGCGAGTAGTCGACCTGGTAGTCGAAGTTCCCGTTCAGGCTGCAGTTCAGGCCGACGTGCTCGTCGATCTGGTTGTACTGGCCGCCCGGGACAGCGCTGCCCGAGATCGACTCGACGAGGTGGCCGTTCCCGAAGTCGACGGTGCCGCCGGGATCGGAGATCGTGTGCCACAGGCTCGGGTCGAGCCGGTCGAAGCTCTCCGTGAACGGCGCCTGCGGCCAGGTCGAGATCTGCGTCTCGAGGCCGCCCCCGCTCGGCACGGAGTACGCATGCGTGTAGTTAGGGCCGAAGCCGGAGAAGACGATCCGGCTGCCGTCCCACGACGGGTAGTACTCGTAGCGGTCGGGCGTCGCCGTGAGCCGGATGACCTGGCTCCCGTGCTGGACGTAGAGATCCCCATCGTTCGTGCCGCCGTCGCGGATGAACGCAAGGTCGCTGCCGCTCGGCGCGAAGCGGGCCTGGGTGTCCGTGCCCGCGGTCGGGAACGTCACCTGCGTCACGTTCTTGCCGTCGAGCTTCATCGTGTAGAGCGCGTAGACGCCCGGCTGGGCGCGGTCGCTCGAGAACGCGATGCGGTCGCCCTTCGGAGACGCGGTCGGCTGGAGCGCGTTCCCGCCGCCGGTCGGAAGCGCGTGCGCGCCCGTCCCGTCGGCGTTCACGATCCACGCTCCTGAGCCGTGCTGGTAGACGATGCGGCCGTCGGTTGTCCACTGCGGGTAGTCGTCGTACCCGGGGTCGGTCGTGACGCGGTGCAGGTTGCCCCCGGCGCCGTCCATGACCCAGATGTCGAAGTTCCCGCTCCCGTCGACCTGCGAGAACGCGATCTGCGAGCGGTCGGGCGACCACACCGGCTGTCGCTTGAAGTTCGCGGTGTACGTCAGCCGGTGCAGGCCGCTGCCGTCGGCACCGATCGCGTACACGTCCGTGCCCCCGCTGTCGCGGTTGGAGAGGAAGGCGATCGTCGAGCCGCTCGGCGCCGGGGCCGCACCGGCAGCGAGCGGTACGGCGAGCGCCGCGACCGCGGCGATTGCCGCGAAGACGAGCTTGGTGCACATGCGAGCCACCTCCAGGTGTGTGTGAGCCGCGAGCGTCCCTCCCGCCGCTAACAGGACGCTGACAAGCCGCTCACAGCCCGCTCAGACGCCGTCGGGCAGCGAGTCCGGCACGAGGCCGAGACCCTGGCGCAGCTCGTCGATCAGGTGCTGGGCGTGCTCGAGGAGGTTCGCGAGCTCGCCGAGCTCCGTGCGCGGCACCTCGACGGTGACGCGCACGGGCGAGCGCGCCGTCGACGAGAGCGCGAGCGTCTCTTCGTCGTCGCGCACGAGCGCGGTCAGCTCGAGGTACTCGTCGCGGCCGGCCGGCAGCTTCGCGCCCGCGACGAACCGCTCGTTCGCCTGCCGCAGCCGTTGCGCGAGCACGCCGGGGTAGTGGCCCGGGACGAGGACGGTCGCCTCGCCGCCGCGCGTCGCGATCGCAGACGACCACATCGGGTACCCCGCCTCCCGCCGCTCGTGCCGCAGGACGACGACGACGACGGAGTCGGTCTCACCGATCGGATAGCGCTCTTCCACCGAGGCTCAGAGTATCCGCGCCTACAGGTAGCCGAGCTCGGCGAGCAGGCCGCCCGCCTCGGCCTCGACGTCCCCGATCTGGTCGGGTGTGAGGTCGCGCCGCCAGCGTCCGATCGAGGAGCTGTGTACCTCGCCGAATGCGCGCCGCAACGGCTCGGGCTCCGAGCCGAGCGCGGTCGCGATGCGGGTGGCTTCCGCCTCCGGGCTCGCGACGAGACTCTCGTACCGCAGCTCGAGCGTGCGCTCCGGCATCGCAGACGCGGCCGTGACGTAGCGGCGCCAGGCCCAGGCCGCGCGTCGCGCCTCGCTCGCGTGCTCGAACTCCGCGCGTCGCTCCGGCTCGACCCAGAAACGCGAGTGCGCGCCGTACGGGTGACCTGCGTCGTCGGCGCCGCCGCGATCGGCGCGCAGCCAGCCGCGCTCGAGCAGCGAGCAGACGACGTCGCGGCCGTCGCGGAGCACGTGTACGGCTGTGGCGTGTGGATACGCGAGGAGTGCGCCTTCGAGCGCGAAAGACGTCTCGGGCGTCTGCTCGACGGCGCGGAGCCCCCGCGCGAGCCCGAGGAGGCGTACCCTCTCGATGATCGTGCGGAGCTCGGCGGCGGCCACCGCCGGTGGCTCGCCCGCGAGCCGCGGGAGGGCGACCTTGAGCGGCGTCACCTCGTCGAGATCGACCCACCCCGGCTGCGAGCCGAGCGCAGCCGCGGTGAACGACGTGCCGGAGCGCGGCGACCCGACGACGAAGACGAGCCGCTCTTCACGGCCGAGCGGACGGAAGCCGCCCCGCCGGGCCACGCGGGCGGCGCTTGCGGCGTACGCGCGCGCCGAGCGAAAGGTCGAGTTCACGCGCACAACCGTAACGGCGCAAACCGTGCGCGGGCCCACTTCGTATGCTCGCCTGATGAGACTCCCGCCGCGAATCGGTCTCGTCACGCTGGCCGTCCGTGACATCGAGCGGATGGCGGATCTCTTTCGCGCGCTCGGCTGGCCCGAGGCTCCGTCGAGCGAGCCGCCGCACCGCGTCTTCCAGCTGACGAACGGCGTCGCGATCGCGCTCTACGGCGCCGAGCGCTACGAGCGGGCCTTCGGCCCGATCCCGGAGGGGTTCCGCGGCTTCACGCTCTGCGTCAACCTCGGCTCGATGGCGGAGGTCCGCGCGGCCCACGCCGCCCTCGCGGCGATCCCGGACGTCGATCTCCTCGAGGACCCGCAGGAGGCGGAGTGGGGAGGCGGCTTCAGCTGGCGAGACCCAGAAGGCAATGTCTGGGACGTCGCCTGGGCCGACGGATCCACGTTCGACGAGCGCGGAGGGCTCACGTTCCCCTAACCGCGGCGTCGCGCAGGCGTCTGATACCCCGGGGCTATACTCACCCGCTCATATGGCCAACGAGACAATCAACGACCCAAGATTGGACGACCCCAACCTCGACGACTCGAGGCTCGAAGAGGGCGTCTGGACGCGAGACCCCGAGACGGGCGAGCTGATCCCCGACTACGAGTCGACCTTCCCGACGATCAACGAAGGGGAAGTCGTCCACGGCACCGTCGTGCGCGTGGACAAGGACGAGGTCCTCGTCGATATTGGTTACAAGTCCGAAGGCGTCATCCCGGTGAGCGAGCTGTCGATCCGCCGCTCGGTGAACCCCGCGGACGAGGTCAGCGTCGGCGACGAGATCGCCGCGCTCGTGATGACGAAGGAGGACGCCGACGGGCGTCTCATCCTTTCGAAGAAGCGCGCGCGTTTCGAGATCGCCTGGAAGGCGATCGAGCAGGCGCACGAGCAGGGCGAGCCCGTCAACGGCCGCGTCATCGAGGTCGTCAAGGGCGGCCTCATTCTCGATCTGGGCGTGCGCGGGTTCCTGCCGGCGTCGCTCGTCGACATCCGCCGCGTGCAGGATCTCGACGAGTTCCTCGGTCAGGAGCTTCGCTGCAAGGTGATCGAGCTCAACCGCTCGCGTAACAACGTCGTGCTCTCGCGCCGCGCGGTGCTCGAGGAGGAGCGCAAGGCGGACCGCCAGCGCATCCTCGACGCGCTCAACCCAGGCGACGTCGTCGAGGGCGTCATCTCGAACATCGTCGACTTCGGCGCGTTCGTCGATCTCGACGGGATGGACGGCCTCATCCACATCTCGGAGTTGTCGTGGAGCCACGTCAACCATCCGTCCGAGGTGCTCGAGATCGGCCAGAACGTCGAGGTCAAGGTGCTCGACATCGACCGCGACCGCCAGCGCATCTCGCTCGGCCTCAAGCAGACGCAGGCCGATCCGTGGCAGCAGGTGCTCGAGAGCTACAACGAGGGCGACATCGTCTCCGGCAAGGTGACGAAGGTCGTCACGTTCGGTGCGTTCGTCGAGATCCTGCCCGGCGTCGAAGGCCTTGTGCACATCAGCGAGCTCGCGCAGCATCACGTCGAGAATCCGCGCGAGGTCGTGTCGCAGGGCGACACGGTGAACGTGCGGATCCTCGAGGTCGACGCCGAGCGGCGCCGGCTGTCGCTGTCACTCAAGCGCGTCGACGAAGGAATGCCGCCGCAGCCGGGAGTCGGCGACGAGGCGGCACCGCCCACGATCGATCTCTCCGAGGACGTCTTCTCCGATACGGCGTCGGCCGCCCCGTCGAGCGAAGTGGCGGACGACGACGATGTCGAGGGCGATCCGCTCGACGAGAGCGACGACGAGCCCGACGAGCCCGAACTCGACGCCGAGCCGTCCGACGAGCCCGCCGAGAGCTCGGACGACCCCGCGCCCCAGTAGCGTGCAGCGACCGCGTGCGGTCGCGCTGACGGGGGGCATCGCGGCGGGGAAGAGCGAAGCGCTCAAAGCGTTCGCGCGCCACGGTGCCGCGACGGCGTCCGCCGATGCGATCGTGCACGAGCTGCTCGCGCACGACCCGGAGGTGCGCGGGGCGATCCGCGCTCGCTGGGGCGACGATGCCGTCGGCGACCGCGCCCGCATCGGCGAGATCGTCTTCGAGGATCGCGGCGAGCTCGAGTGGCTCGAGCAGCTTCTGCACCCGCGCGTCCGGCTGGCGCAGCAGGCCTGGCTCGCGGGCGTCGACGAGCGCATTGCGGTCGTCGAGGTCCCGCTCCTCTACGAAACGGGCGGCGAGAGCCGTTTCGACGCGGTCGTCGTGATCACCGCGCCACCCGAGGTGCGCGCCGCTCGGCGGGGCGCCTTCACAGAGCGGGAGTCGCGCCTCATCCCGGACGAGGAGAAGCTGCGCCGCGCCGACTACGCGTATGTGAACGACGGCACGCTCGAGGAGCTCGACCAGTTCGTGGCCGGCGTCGTCGAGAGGCTGACGTCGTCGTGAGGAGGCTCATGTGGCTCGTCGCGCTCGTGGTCGTCGCGGCCGGGGCGTTCTTCTACCTGCAGCGGACCGAGCCCGCCTGGTACGCGCGGCTCTGGTATCCGCTGCACTACGAGAGCATCGTGCGCGTCCACGCGCGCAACTACGACCTCGATCCGTCG
This sequence comes from Gaiellaceae bacterium, assembly GCA_041486645.1. GTDB lineage: Bacteria > Actinomycetota > Thermoleophilia > Gaiellales > Gaiellaceae > Palsa-739. The sequence goes on from JBGPLW010000116.1 coordinate 5,755, forward strand.
TTCCTCGCCGCGGTGATCGAGCAGGAGTCGAAGTTCCGGGCCGACGCGAAGTCGAGCGCCGGCGCGATCGGCCTCATGCAGCTCCAGCCGGCGACGGCGAAGGGAATCGCGATTCGCACCGGCGGCTCGAAGTTCGTGCTCTCGGACCTGTACGACCCGGAGCTCAACATCCGCTACGGCTCGTGGTACCTCCATCACCTGATGGTGAAGTACGGGGACGAGCGTCTTGCGCTCGCGGCCTACAACGCGGGGCAGCAGAACGTCGACCGCTGGCGCGCCGCGGGCGAGGGCGTCCAGTTCGCCGAGACGCGGGCGTATGTCGACAAGGTCGAGCGCCTGAAGAAGATCTACCGGCGCGCGTACGCGAGCGAGCTCGGCTACGGCTGACCTGCGCTCGGCGGCTCCGTCGGCGGCGGCTCGGTCGACGGTGGCGCGGGCAGCGAGCCCGGGCAGACGCCGTTCCGGGCGTTCAGGACGGAGAAGCGCTCGCTGAAGGACCTCGTGTTGCCGCGCTCGTCGGAAACGCTCGCGGTCAGCCGGTAGGCGCCGTTCCCGAGCGACGTCGTGTCGAAGTTGCCGGCGAGCAGGAAGAGGTACTTCCCGGGCATCGACGTGTACTGCTGATTGCCGAACCGCGGCGCGTTCTCGTACGTGCCCTTGGCGTAGACGTCGGTGAAGTGCGCGTTGCCGGGGACGATCGTGCGGAAGTCGGCCGAGGTGCGCCACGGGATGACGCCGATGCCGTTCAACCGCGCGATGTTCCAGCGTACGAGCGCGGGCGCGACCGGCAGGCCGCGGAACTTGCCCGGCACCGGCAGCGGCGGCGTGTCGAAGGCGTCGACGACGAGCTCGACGCGGCCGCACAGGCCGAGCGGCGTCTGGAGTGTGCCGGTCTGGTTGCGGAACGACACCTCGCGAATCGTCGGCTTCGTGCGGTCCACGTACGGCGTCAGATGTCCCTTCTGCAACGGGTTCACTGCGTGCGTGCCGTTGATCTCCGTGAGGTGCACGTGCTGGAACGGTGCCTGCACGTAACCGAGAATCGTCTTCTTTGCGACGACCTGGTCACCCTCGCCGACGATCGGGACGATGTGGAAGTACTGGAAGATGACTTCGTCGCCCGCGCTACCTAGGCCCGCGTCGATGTTCAGCGTCGCCGCGCCGAGGTAGTGCGCGGTGCCGCTCGCGACCGGATAGATCGGCGTCCCGTCGGGCGCGGAGATGTCGATCCCCTGGTGGAACGAGAGGAAGCCGGGCCCCTCGAAGCCGCCCGAGAGCACGCCGTTCAGATACACGGTGCGCGGGTCGCCGAAGAAGCCGCGGATCGGATGCTGCTTGTTGAACGGCTTGAACGGCCACGGGTAGGCGGCCGCGGCGTTCGCGGCGACGAGCGCCAGCGCCAGGACGAAGACGACGGAAATCAGTCGAAGCGAGCTCATCGGTTGCGACCTCGACACTATGGGACGGCCGCAGGACGCCAGGGTTAGGGCTACGCGGTTGCAAGGCGCGTCCAGAGGTTCGAGAGGAGGCGGTCGACGTCGGGCGTCCAGCAGCTGCCGGCGAGCGAGAACGCACCCGCGGCGAACACCTTCGCCCCGGCCGGCGTCTCGTAGTACGTCATCTGCGCGGTGAAGCCGGGGCCGTAGAGGTTCGGGATCTCGGCGACGACCTTGACGCCCCTCGGCGATGCGGCCGACGTGGCGTCGATCTCGATGCCGCCGCTGCCGACGGTGTCGCCTGCGCCGATGTCCATCTGCGAGAAGAGCCAGGGCGTCGTGCTTGCTGCCGAGCGGAGGATCCACGGACCGCGATGGCCGCCGCGATCGTTTGCGCGGTACTGCACGCCGATCAGCGCCGCCTCGGGCCGGCCCAGGTCGCGCCATTGCGCGACACGAGTCATGACGCCGTTCTGGATCGTGATCTTCCAGAAGAAGTTGTTCGCGGCGAGGAACGCGAGGTTGCCGCCCAGGTCGCGGTACTTGGTCACGACGTCGTACTCGTGTGTCGTCACGTACTCATGGTGGCCCGAGAAGATGATCAGGTCGTAGGCGCTCGCGAGCGTCCTGCCGTCGCGCACACTCCGGAGCTCCGCGTCGGACAGATAGTCGACGTTCCGATTGGTGCTCGTCAGCCA
>JBGPLW010000117.1:0-7867 GCA_041486645.1 Gaiellaceae bacterium
CTCACGATCCGCAATGTCAGACCCGGCAGGCATGCCGTGACCCTGACGGCCGCCGACTACCAGGAGGCGAAGAACATGGAGAACGTCGGGCCGATCCTGCCGAACACGCGGACGTTCTCGAAGAGCGTCGTCGTCGGCTAGCGCCTTAGCGCCGGTATTCGTCCTCGGTCGTCGGCAGATTCGCGAGGTCGCGCTCGACGCTCGCCGCGAAGTCGTCGGCGTCGGTGCTCTGGACGACGCGGAGCGACGCCTTCCGCTTCGCGCGGTCACGGCGGCGCCGCGCATCGGCGCCGACGCGCGTCTCCAGGCGTGCACCGAGCCGCGGCCACTCTGCGCCGATCACAACAGCGACGGCCAGTGCGAGCAGGGCGATGTACAGCCAGCTCACTGCCGCAATCTTACCGGAGGGCTAAACCGATAGGCCCTCTCGGCCGATAAGACCCAGCATGAGCGGCCAGCTCCTCATGCTGTACCTCTTCCTCTGGGCGACCCTGATGCGCGCCCTCCTCGTGAAGGCCCGGGTGCTCCCGGCGACCTGCGCCCGGTGCGGCCTCGCCTACGAGCGGCGGATGCTCGGCGAGAGCGTCTGCCACTGCCACGGCGACTAGAAAAAAGGCAATCCGAAGAGGAGCAGGAGCGTCGCCGACGCTGCGAGCGCTGCGACTGCTGCCCCGCCCGCGGCGAACCGGTGCGACCGCTTCTTCGGCGTGACCCGCTGGGTGTGACGAAGCGCGCGGTCGAGGGCGGCCTCCGCCCACCGGAACTCGAGCGCGAGCAGGCCGAGGCCGGCGGCGACGAGCGGCAAGCCGGGGCCCGGCAGGACGAGCAAGGCGATCCCGGCGGCGAGCGTCGCGAACCCGCCGAGCGCCACGGCGGCGCGAATGGAGAGCGGACGCTGCCGGTGGCGCGCCCGCCGCTCGCGCAGGCGGTCGCGGGCCGTCATGCGACGGCGGCGCCCAGCAGGTCGCCGAGCTTCCGCTCGAGATAGCGGAGGTAGGGCCCCGGATCCATCTGCGCGCCGGCCGCGCGCTGGAGCAGCTCCTGCGGCGTGAACGCACGGCCGTGGCGGTGCACATTCTCGCGCAGCCAGTCGCGGAGCGGCACGAAGTCGCCGCGCTCGAACTGCTCGTCGAGGTCGCCGAGATCTGCTTCCGCACGCTCCCAGAGCTGGACCGAGACGACGTTGCCGAGCGCGTACGTCGGGAAGTAGCCCATGGTCATGTCCGACCAGTGGACGTCCTGCAGCACGCCCGCGACGACATCCGGCGGCTGCAACCCGAGGTACTCGCGCATCTTCTCGTTGAACGCATCGGGCAGATCCTTCAGCGCGATCTCGCCCGAGAGCATGCCGCGCTCGAGCTCGAAGCGAAGAATGATGTGGAGGCAGTACGTCACCTCGTCGGCGTCGACGCGCCGGAACGACGGCTGCACCTTGTTCAACGCGCGATGGAACTTCCTGAGGGTCACCTCGCCGAACTGATCGGAGAACTCGTCCTGGAGCCTCGGGTAGAAGTACCGCCATGTCGAGAGGCTGCGTCCGACGAGGTTCTCCCACATGCGGCTCTGCGACTCGTGGAAGGCGGACGACACGCCCTGCGCGAGTGGCGAGCGCGTGTATGCGGGGTCGACCTGGCGCTCGTAGATGCCGTGGCCGAACTCATGGAGGCACGAGAGGATCCCGTGCAGCGAGTCCTCGTGGAAGTTCGTCGTCAGCCGGATGTCCGTCGGCGCGAACGACGTCGCGAATGGATGCACGGTCTTGTCGAGCCGCCAGGAGGAGCGGTCCATCCCCCAGCGCTCGAGCACGGCGAGCGCGAACCGCCGCTGCGCCTCGCGCGGGAAGCGGCCCGTGAGGCAGGAGTCGTCGATCGGGTCGGCGTCGGCGACGGCCCGGATCATCGGCAGGAGCGCGGCCTTGAGCTTGTCGAAGATCGCCTCGACCTCGACCGTCTTCATTCCCGGCTCGTAGTCGTCGAGGACGACGTCGTACGGGTCACCGTCGTAGTCGAAGCAGGCGACGTACTCACGCCGCAGCTCGAGGTTCCGCTCGAGATGCGGAAGCATCAGCGCGAAGTCCTCCTGCTCGCGCGCCCGCAGCCACCCCTGGTAGCCGTTCGAGCCGGCGCGCGTCAGCTCGGCGCGCAGCTCGGGCGGGACGCGGACGGCCTTCTCGTAGTCGCGCCGCCCGACCCGGATGAGTGCCGCCTCGAACGACTCTTCGTCGTGCGCATCCTCGAACGGCCGCAGCTCCTCGAGGAGCGCGCCGAGGTCTGGCGAGACCTGGAGCTCGTGCGCGATCCGGTTGAGCGTCGCGCGCTGCTCGGCGCGCGCCTCCGCGCCCGCCGAGGGCATTTTCGTCTCCTCGTCCCAGGAAAGCACGCCCGCCGCCTTCTCGACGTCGTGAATTTCGCCGAGGCGGCGTCTGAGCTCCTCGAAGCGCTCGTTCACGTGCCGGAGGGTACCGCGTCGCGGAGCCCGCCTCCCCCGGCGATCCAGGTTGGGTCGTCCATGCAGGCGGCTCTTCGCCGCGGACGACCGCGGTTCCTGCGAGGTCCCCGACTACGAGGCGATCATGCCGAGCAGCTTGTGGCAGCTCGGGCACAGGAAGACGCGGCCACCGCCGCCCACCGTCTCGTAGGTGGGCCCGTGAGGCATTTCCGCTTCGCAGTACGGGCAGACGGGCGCAGGATCGAGATGTCTCGAGTCGTGGCGTCCGCTGCGGCCCTCCGGGTTGTGCGTGGTCATGGCGCGAGTCTCCCGCCGCATGCTCCGAGCGTCAAGCCGCTCGCGCGAGCGCGCCTACGCAGCCTCGTCGGGACCGTCCTCGAACTCGTCGGCGAGTGCGCAGCGGAGCTCCCAGATGCCTTCCGGAAGCCCGTCGACGGTCACGCTCTGGAGCCACGCCTCGATCGCGTTCAAGAGGACCAGCTCGTCGGCGCGGCTGAGCGGCACCGGCCGTGTCGCTCCCACTGCCTCGAAGGCGGCCCGGATCGGTTCCGCGTTGTCGAGGTGGCGGAGCTCGTGGAGCAGCTGGTCGCGGCTCCCCCACGGCAGCTCGATCGTGGCGCGCGACGTGCTGACGGCCACGCGGTCAAGGCGCTCTGACACGCTCGGAGTCTACGAGGAACGACATGAGGGCCCGGATGACGGGCCCTCATGTGTCCGATACGAGGTTGCCGACCCTCAGCCGCACTGAGTCGCACCGGCGGCCGCGAACGCAGCCTTTGCCCGGTGGTCGTTCAGGTACTGCTTGAGGATCCGAACGAACGACGCGCTGTCGCCGCGATCCGCCGCGCTGATCGCGGAGGAGACCTCGGCGATGTCGGCGCGCATGACGCCGAGCGCATGCGTGCCGGCCGCCGACGGATTGGGGATCTTCTTGAGCACGGCGAGCTCCTGGCTCTCGAGAGCCCTCGCGCTGACCGCGAACTTGTAGAGGCCCGACGGCTTGACGGGGGTGGCGAAGAGCTTCTGAGCCTTGGCCAGCCAGACGACGCAGACCGAGTTCGCCTGTGCGTTCCAGCTGGTGCTCTTGGCCGAGGCGACACCGGGCACGACAACGACGCTCAAGGAGAGCGCCACGATGAATCCGATGAACGTGAGTTTCCGCATGAGTGCGGCATCGGAGCTCACGCTGCACGCTCTCACCCCAAAAGGGGTGAGATCCCACGAAGCTCCCCGGGTTGGACTCGAACCAACAACCCTCCGGTTAACAGCCGGATGCTCTGCCAATTGAGCTACCGGGGATCAGCGCGCGGAATTGTAGCCGGGGCCTAGGCGAACTCGCGAATGGCGGTCCGCACCTCGGCGAGCCTCTGTTGCAACTCGAGGAGGTGGTCGGGCTTCGCTTCGGAGAGCTGCCGGTGCAGGCGCCTCTCGCGGAGGCGTAGCAACATCTGCTCGGTCGTCTCCTCGTCGATCTCGTCGGTGTCGGCCATCGCGTAGAGCTCGGCGAGGAGCGGCGTCAGCTCGCCGTCGGGCTCGGCCTGCCCGAGGAGCTGCGCGCGGGCGCGCCGGTGCAGCTCGTCGTCGAAGTGCTCAGGGCCGAGCTCCTCGAGATACCGGTTGAGCTTCGGGTGCGCGGCTACGCCCGCGAGCGCGCCCCGCTCGAGCCGGGAGCCGGCGTCGAGCAGGCGCGGCGAGATCGTGTTGGATTGCAGCGAGCTGCCCCGCGCCGGCGCGAGCATCGCCTGCGTCTCAGCCGGGAGGCCGAGAAGGTCGGTGGCAAGCTGGCGCGCGTCGAAGTGCTCCGGCGAGTCGGGAAGCCCGCTCAAGAACCCGAGGATCGCCGCGAACGCGGCCTGCTTGTCGCGACCCTTTGCGTAAAGGAGTCGCACGCGATGCTCGGGATAGCTCACCGGCGAGGCGAGCAGTCGTTGGAACGTGGCCGGGTCGTCGGCAGGATCGCTTTCCTTGGGGAGCGGGACGACTTCCACGCTGAACTGAAACGGCTGCGCGACTGCAAGATCCATTCCACGGAGCGTCGCGTCCTGGCCCGCAGCGTCGGCGTCGAAGCAGAGCACGAGTTTCTTCGTGAGGCGCTTGAGCTCACGCAGCTGATGCTCGGTGAGCGCGGTGCCCATCGACGCAACGACCGGCTCGAAGCCCGCCTGCCGGAGCGCGAGCACGTCCGTGTTCCCCTCGACGACGACAGCGCGATCCTGCTTCGCGATCGCCATGCGCGCGGTGTCGAGCCCGTACAGCAGGTCGCCCTTCTTGAAGACGTCGCTCTCCGGGGAGTTCACGTACTTCGCCTGAAGCGGGTCGTCGTCATGCAGCTTGCGCGCCTGGAAGCCGCGCACCGCGCCGCGTGCGTCGGCGAGCGGGAAAACGAGCCTGCGGCTGAAGTAGTCGTTGCCGCGGCGGTTCGCGAGCCCCGCCGCGAGCAGTTCGTCGCGCGTGAAACCCTCGCCGGCCGCGCGCGTCGTCAGCGTCGGCCCACCGGGCGCGTAGCCGAGCCGGAACGTGCGACAGACCTCCTCGTGCAGCCCGCGCGACTCGAGGTACTCGCGCGCGACGCGGCCCTGCTCGCTGTCCCAGAGCACGCGCTCGTAGAACACGGTTGCGCGCTCGAGCAGCTGCGTCAGCCGGTCCTTGCGCCGGCGTGCCTGCTCGGCCTCGGGCGAGATCTCCTCGTATTCGATCTGCACGCCGAAGCGCTTCGCGAGCGACTCGATCGCACCGACGAAGTCGACCTGCTCCATCTTCGTGACAAACGTGATCGCGTCGCCGCCCTCACCGCAGCCGAAGCACTTGAACGTGCCGCGCGCGGGCGTGACCGTGAAACTCGGCGTGCGCTCCTGGTGGAACGGGCAGAGCCCCTTGTACGTGCCGCCCGCCTTGCGAAGACGAACGTAGTCCTCGACGAGCGGCAGGATCTCCGCCGCCGACTTCACGGCCTCGACCGAGCTGTCCTTGATGCGCGACATCAGCCGAGGTCCGAGGCGAAGGCGAGAGCGAACCGGTCGGTCATGCCCGCGACGTAGTCGGTCGCGTGCTCGACGTCGTCGCCGCGCTCGTCGACGAGGTGCTCGAAGATGCGGCGGATCGTCACGCGGATCTGCGCGTGCTCGTCGGCGGAGTGCGGGCCGAGGTAGACGTTGTCGAACATGAACGAGCGAAGCGAGAGCATCGCGCCGCCGACCTCGTCGCTCTGTGCGATGTCGCCCGCCCGCGAGGAGGTCTCGACGAGGTCGTGCACGAGCGTGTCGATGCGCCGTGAGCCCGTCTGCCCGAGCACACGCAACTCGGCCTGGGGCAGCGCCGCCGGATCGAGAATGCCGGCACGGATCGCATCGTCGATGTCGTGGTTGATGTACGCGACGCGGTCGACGATGCGCACGATCTTGCCCTCGAGCGTCTCGGGCTCGACCGCCCCGGTGTGCTTGAGAATGCCGTCGCGCACTTCCCACGTCAGGTTGAGGCCGCGGCCGTCGCGCTCGAGGCGCTCGACAACGCGGAGCGAGTGCTCGTTGTGCCGGAAGCCGGAACCGCCGCGCTCGCGCACCACCTCGTCGAGCGCCTGCTCGCCGGCGTGGCCGAACGGCGGGTGCCCGAGATCGTGGCCGAGGCCGATCGCCTCGACGAGATCCTCGTTCAGGCGCAGGGCGCGGGCGACGCCGCGGGCGATGCCGGTCGTCTCGAGCGTGTGCGTGAGCCGCGTGCGGAAATGGTCGCCTTCCGGATCGACGAAGACCTGCGTCTTGTGGCGGAGCCGGCGGAACGCCTTCGAGTGGACGATGCGGTCGCGATCGCGCTGGAACGGGGTGCGCAGGCGGCACTCCTCTTCCGGCAGGTTGCGCCCGCGCGACTCGTACGAACGAACGGCAAGGGGCGACAGCCACTGCTCCTCGTGCTCCCGCACGAGGCTCGCAAAGGCATCGGCAACCAGACCGGCGGTTTCCGGCATCCGCAACTCAATCTAGTCGCTGAACCGGATCGCGGGCAGACGGCCCTAGGGCCGCGCCCGACATGGCGGGCGCGGCTCACCGCGGCCCGAAACGAGTCAGCTTCCGACCTGCGCCCCGCGAGCGCGAAAAGCGAAGCGGGCGCGAGCGGTTAGAGAATGATTGGCACGGTTCCGCCGTCCGCGCTCCACGCGGCGCCGGTGACGTAGCTCGCGCGCGACGAGCAGAGGAACGCCACGACGGAGGCGATCTCCTCGGGCTCGGCGAGCCGGCCGAGCGGGCGCCCCGCGCCGACCGCCGCGAGCACCTCGTCACGCGACTTGCCACTGCGCTTCGCCTGCTGGTCGGCGAGACCGCCCTCGCCGAGCCAGGCCGCGGTGGCCGTCGGCCCCGGCGTCACGGCGTTGCAGCGGATCCCGTCCTTCGCGTAGACGTCCGCAATGAGCCGCGAAAGGGAGAGCACCGCCGCCTTCGTCACCGAGTAGTCGGGCATCGAAGCCGACGGGCGCTTCCCGGCGGTCGACGAGACGTTGACGATTACGCCCGAGGCGCGCTCCTTCATCGCGGGGAGCACGGCGCGGATCATGCGGACGTAGCTCATGACGTTGAGCTGCCAGAGCTCGTCCCACTGCTCGTCGGTCACCTCCTCGAAGCTGCGGTGATATGCGACGCCGACGTTGTTCACGAGCACGTCGACGCGGCCGAGCCGGTGCTCCACCTCGCGCACGAGCCGTTCGGCCTCGCCGCGCTCGGAGAGGTCGGCCGCGACATGGAGCGTCTCCCCCACGCCGGGCGCACTGCTGCTGCGGCCCGTCGTCACGACGGGCGCGCCTTCGGCGGCGAGCAGTCGCGCGACCTCGAGGCCGATGCCGCTGGTCGAGCCGGTGACGATGCAGACGGTGTCGCGCAGGTGAAGATCCACGGGCTGGCTAGCCTAGCCGGGCATGGCCACACTGCTCCTCATCCGCCACGGCGAGACCGACTGGAACGCGTCGGGCCGCCTCCAGGGTCACACCGACCAGCCGCTGAACGACTACGGACGCCGCCAGGCGGCGGAGCTCGCGGCCCGGCTCGAGGCCGACGAGGTCGCTGCGATCTACGCCAGCGACCTCTCGCGCGCGAGGGAGACGGCGGAGATCGTCGGGGCGCGGCTCGGGCTGCCGGTGCTTCTCGATCCCGGCCTCCGCGAGCGCAACTGGGGCTCCTGGGAGGGCCTCACCCCCGGCGAGCGCGACGCGGTCGCCTTCGAGGGCGAGGCGCCGGAGGAGCACCGTGACCGGATCATGGAAGCCGTCCGCCGGATCGCCGAGCGCCACCCTGGAGAGCGCGTCGTCGTCGTGACCCACGGCGGCTCGATGCGCCGGGTCCAGGCGGCCGTGATGGGCGTCGCGATGCCGGTCGTCGCCAATTGCGAGGCGTGGGGCTGCGTGCACGAAGGCGGAGCATTCCGCCCGATAGAC
>JBGPLW010000118.1:0-7856 GCA_041486645.1 Gaiellaceae bacterium
ATGGCGACGTTGACGACGTCGTAGCGCTCCGGATCGAGCGCTTCGAGCACCGAGCGGGCGGAGGCGAGGGAGATGTCGTGCTCGCTCGAGCGGCCGCCCGCGAGCAGCGCGACGCGGAGCCGGCGGCTCACGGGGTCGTCGTGATCGTCGTCTGGGTCTGCGTGGGCGTCTGCCCGACGGTCAGGTGCACGACGGACTTCTTCGCCGCCTGTGCGGCCGGCGGCGGGTCCTGGGTGAGCACGGTGCCGACCTGGTTCGGGTCGGACACGTCCTGGTAGGTCACCTGCCACTTGAAGCCGGACGCCTGGAGCTGCTGCTCCGCCGAGGCGAGGTCGAAGCTCGTCACGTCCGGCACCGTCGAGGTCTTCGGCCCCTTCGAAACCGTGAGCGAGATGACCGAGCCCTTGCCGGCCGTCCCCCCGGCGCTCGGGCTCTGGCCGATCACCGTGTTCGCGGGCTGGGTGTCGTCGACGTAGCGCGGCTGCACCTTGAAGCCCTTCGCCTGGAGCTCGGAAGCGGCCTGGTCGAACGGCTCGCCGATCACCGAGGGCACGAGCACCGGCTGCGGCCCCTTCGACACGTTGATCCGCACGAGGCTTCCGACCGTGAGCTTCACGCCGGCCCTCGGCTCCTGCGCCGTCACCTCGCCGGCGGGCTTCTGCGACGGGACGCTGCTCAGGTGGGGCTTCAGGCGCAGCTTCGTCAGCGTCGCGACCGCGTCGGTCGACTGCTGGCCGACGAGATCGGGCACGACCGACTTCGGCAGCCCGCTCGAGACCCAGATGTGCACCTGGCTCCCCTTCGGCAGGTGGTCGCCGGCGGTCGGGACCTGCTTGAACACGAGCCCGCGCGGTGTCGTGCGGCTCGCGTGGTGGTCGACGAGCGGCTGGAACCCGTCGGCCTTGATCTTCACGCGTGCCTGCGCCTCCGGGATGTTCAGGTACAGCTCGACGGCCACCGGCTTCGTCGAGTTCAGCTTGTTCGAGATCTCGCTGTACAGGAACCAGCCGCCGATGCCTGCGCCGAGCACGAAGAGCAGCGCGGCGACCCACGGCCACATCGGTCGCCGGTGCATCGGCTCTTCGAGGTCGTAGTAGACGGGCGGCGGCGGGGGCGGCAGCTGCCCCGTGCGCCGTCCGGGGGAGATCATCGTCGCCGCGGTCGCCGCGTACGGCTCGGGCGGCAGTCGCATGATCTGCGTCGCGGACTCCTCCGTCACGGGCGAGACGGCCGCGCCACGCGCGAACCGCTCGAGGTCGGCGTCCATCTCCTCCGCGCTCTGGTACCGGTCGGCCGGATCCTTCGCGAGCGCGCGCATCACGATCAAGTCGAGGTCGCGCGGGACGTCGGCTCTGCGCGTCGACGGCGGCTCCGGCACCGCAGAGAGGTGCTTCATCGCGATCTCGACCGGCGTGTCGCCGTTGAACGGCACGGTGCCCGTCAGGAGCTCGTACAGCACGATGCCGAGCGAGTAGACGTCGGAGCGCTGGTCGACGTCCGTGCCGCGCGCCTGCTCCGGCGAGAGGTACTGCGCGGTGCCGACGATCGAGCCCGCCTCGGTCATCTGCGATGTCCCGGCGCGCGCGATGCCGAAGTCCGTCACCTTGACCCGGCCTTCGGCGTCGACGAGCACGTTGTGCGGCTTGATGTCGCGGTGCACGATGCCGTGACGGTGCGCGAAGCGCAGCGCCTGCAAGATCTGGCGCGCGTACTCGACCGACACCGAGACGGGCGCAGGCCCGCGCGAGACGACAAGCTCCTTGAGCGTCCGCCCGTCGAGGAACTCCATCGCGATGTAGTACGTGCCCTCGGCTTCACCGCGGTCGTAGATCGAGACGATGTTCGGGTGCGAGAGCGCGGCCGCGTTCTTCGCCTCCCGGCGGAAGCGCTCGACGAACTGGTCGTCGTTCGCGTGCCGGTCGTTCAGGATCTTGATCGCGACGCGGCGCCCGAGCTCCTGGTCCTCGGCGAGGTAGACGTTCGCCATCCCGCCCGCGCCGAGCTTGCGGACGACCTGATAGCGCCCGTCGAAGAGCGTTCCGATGAGCGTGTCCGATACGGCCACGGGGGTTCCTACAGGGTAGTCGGGACCTCAGCGGGGCAGCAGGGCCTCCATCACCTGCTTGGCGATCGGGGCTGCGACGGAGCCGCCGAAGCCGTTCAGCTGCTTCTCGAGCACGACGGCGACCGCGACCTGGGCGTTCTCCGCCGGGGCGAACGAGATGAACCAGGCCGTGTACACGTGGTTCAGACCGGTTTCCGCGGTGCCCGTCTTGCCAGCGACGTGGACGCCGGGGATCGCGGCCGCGTTCCCGGTGCCGCCCTCGGTGACGGCGACCATCATCTGGGTGAGCGTCGTCGCGGTCTCCGTCTTGATCGCGCGGCCGAGGTTCCCCGGCCTCGTGTTGCGGACGGTCGAGCCGTCGTGCGCGATGATCTTCTGGACGATGTAGGGCTTCGGGACGACGCCGCCGTTCGCGATCGTCGAGGCGACCATCGCCATCTGGAGCGGCGTCACGAGCATCCGCTCCTGGCCGAACGCGAGGCGTCCCGGGTCGACCTGGTGCGGATCCTTCGGGTCGAAGAGGTGCGTACCGTTGTACAGCCCGCTCGGCGCGCGCTCGTTCGCCGGCGTCTCGAGCGGCGGCGTCTTGTAGAAGCCGAACTTCTTCGTGTACGCGAGGATCGTGCCGGCGCCCAGCTTGATGCCGACGTTGCAGAACACCGAGTTGACGGAGTGCTGGAACGCCGTGGCGAAGTTGAGGTGACCGAACACCTCGCGTCCGCCCTGGTCGGGGTTGCCGGCGTTCGACACCTGCTTGCCGTACTCCGTGCAGTAGCCGGGATCGTCGAACGCGGAGCCTGCCTTGAACGTGCCGGTGTCGAGCGCGGCCGCGGCAGTGATCGTCTTGAACGTCGATCCCGGCACGAAGAGCCCTTGCGTCGCGCGGTTGAAGAGCGCCGAGGCGCCACCGCAGTCGCCGCGGATCTTCAGCACGCGGGCGTATCCGTTCGGCTGCTCGATGAGGTTCGAGTCATAGGTCGGCGTCGACGCCATGACATACACGGCGCCTGTGTGCGGGTTCATCGCCACGACGGCGCCGCAGCGTGTGCCGAGCAGGCTCTCGGCGAGGCGCTGCACCTTCGGCCTGATCGTCAGAACGAGATCGTTGCCGTGCACGGTCGCGTTCCCGATCTTCGCGAGCACCTGCTTGAAGGCGTCCGAGAGGTTCGTGTTCGCGCCTGTGAGGTAGTCGTTCATCGAGCGCTCGAGGCCGGCCTGGGAGCGCGACAACGTCGAGTAGCCGATCGTCTGCGCGGCGAGCTTGTGCTGCGGGTAGCGCCGGAGGTACAGCGTCTCGCCGCTCAGCTTCTTCTTGCGGTTCGCCGCGAACACCGTCGAGGTGTCGGCGCCCTCGATCAGGCCGCGCGCGATGGTGAACTGCACGACACGCTGGATCGCGTTGTCCTGCCGGTCCTTCAGCCCCGCCGACGCCCACGTCTGCCAGTACGTCGTCGCGACGATGAGCGTGATGAGCAGCGCAATCGCGACGAGTGCGAGCCGGTTCAGCTGACGGTTCATCGCGCGCCCGCCAGCTCGCGATTGGCACGGTTCGAGACGAGCATCAGCCCGGCGAGCACGAGGAAGTTCGCGACGATGCTCGAGCCGCCGTACGAGACGAGCGGCAGCGTGATCCCGGTCAGTGGGATCACGCGCACGATGCCGCCGACGATGATGAACGTCTGCAGCGCGAACCCGAACGTCAGCCCCGCGGCGAGCAGCTTCGAGAAACCGTCACCCGCGAAGACTGCGATGCGGAAGCCGCGCAGCACGAACACCATGTAGAGGAGGATCAGCCCGGAAGCGCCGATCAACCCGAGCTCCTGGGCGAGCGCGGAGTAGATGAAGTCGGTGTTGAGGTACGGGATGATCTGATGCCCCGACGCGGTCTCGAACGTGCCCGAGCCGAGGCCGGTGCCGCCCATCGACCCGTGCGCGATCGAGTAGAGCGACTGCACCTCCTGGTAGCTCTGGCAGTCCTGACGAAACGCGGGCTGGCCGCTCACCGGGCAGAAGATCTTCGTCGTGGTCCACGGCTGCAGCCAGTTTGCGACACGCTCTCGCACGTGCGGCGTGCCCTGGTAGACGGCGACCGAGCCCGCGAGGAAGAGCCCGAAGCCGGCGGCGACGAACGCGAGCCGCGCGGTCGCGGCGTAGAGCATCCCGAGGAAGATCCCGTAGAAGAGGAGCCCGCTGCCGAGGTCGTCGGTGACGAACAGGATCATCATCGCCGCGCCCCAGATCACGAGCAGCGGTCCCCAGTCCTTCAACCGGCCCACAGCGAGCACCTCGCGTTTCTCCCGGAGGTACGCCGCGAGGAAGACGATGAGCGCGATCTTCCCGAGCTCACCGGGCTGGAAGCGCAGGGAGCCGAAGTGCACCCAGAGGCGCGCGCCGTTCACGCGCAGCCCGATCACAGGCAGCAGCGGCATGAAGAGCAACGCGATCGCGCCGAGGCCGAACAGGTACTTGTAGTTCTCGAGCAGCCGGTAGTCGCGGCGCAGACCGAGCAGCGCGAGCGCGAAGATCGCGACGCCGACGACGACCCACGTCGCCTGACGGAACGCGTCCTTCGGCCCGAGCCGGTAGATCTCGGTCAGGCCGATCGCCGTCAAGAGCGCCGCGATCGGCAGCACGTACGGGTCGGCGTACGGGACCGTCAGGCGGGCCACGATGTGCGCCGCCAGGTAGAGCGCGAAGAAGAAGCCGGCGTAGGTGAGCGACGCGCCGGAGATGTGGGAGCTGCCGGCGATGTACACCGCCGCGAAGCCGATGCCTGTGAGGAGGCCGACGACGACGAGGTATGCGAGCTCTCGATTGCGATTCGTCAGGCTCAGCGCACCAGCCCCCAGACGAGCAGCACTGCGGCGACCCCGAGCAGCGCGAGCATCGTCAGGACGAGCCGTAGGCGTGCTGTCGGTGTGAACGGCTGCGGCCGTGCGACGGCGTCTGCCGAGCCGGGCTCGACGAACATCTCCTCGACCTGCTCGGGCGGCACGACCATGGTGTCGTCGGTCGGCAGCGGAATGCGCTCGAGCGTGTCGTCGTCCACCGGCGTGTCCATTCGCACGGTGTCGTCGCCGTCAGCGGCGATCGAGAATGCGATCACGGTGATGTTGTCCTCACCGCCGCCGCGGTTCGCGGCCGAGACGAGCGCCTTCGTCGCACGGTCGAGATCGTCACGATGCCGCTCGATGATGTCGAGGATGTCCGCGTCCGCGACCATGTCCGTCAGGCCGTCGGAGCAGAGAAGAAAGATGTCGCCTTCGCCTGCGGCGAACGTGAAAGCGTCGACGTCGACGTCCGGGTCGGTGCCGACGGCACGCGTGATCACGGAGCGCTGCGGGTGTGTCTCCGCCTCCTCGCGCGAGAGCTTGCCGCTCTTCAGGAGCTCGTTGACGAGCGAGTGATCCTCGGTCAGCTGCTCGAGCCGGCCGCCGCGCACGACGTACGCGCGCGAATCGCCGACGTGTCCGATCGTCACCTCGCTGCCGTTCACGATCGCGACCGTCATCGTCGTCCCCATGCCCGACGTGGTGGGATCGCTCGCGGCGCGCTCGTAGACGCGGCGGTTCGCCTCCTGGATCAGCGCGGTCACCTTCTCGGGCGCGGAGGCCGCGTCCGGATGCGTCTCCTTCAGAGCCGCGGCCGCGAGCTTCGAGGCCACCTCGCCCGCCTGTGCGCCGCCCATGCCGTCGGCGACGGCGAAGAGCGGGGGCGCGACGACGTACGAGTCCTCGTTCCGCCGCCGCTTCTTGCCCGTGTCGCTCGCGCGGGCGTACGAAGAGATGCTCACAGAAGTCTCCGCTCCGGCGCCGGCCAAGCCGGCACCTCTGCTCTCTGTGATGCTCCGTCGAGCCTACGCATCTTCAAACCTCAGCTCGGTCTCGCCCACGCGCACCACGTCGCCCTGTGCGAGCTTCCGCGGCCGGTCGATGCGCACGCCGTTCACGAACGTGCCGTTCGTCGAGCCGAGGTCGTGCACCCAGACGCCGTCACGGCGCGGCTCGATTCGCACGTGACGCGCCGACGCGAACTCGTCCGCCTCGATCATCACGTCGTTCTGCCCGCCGCGCCCGATCGAGAGCGGCGCGGCGTCGAGCTCGTACTCCTGGCCCGGCTCGAGCACGCCGCTCGCGACGACGAGCCTGCCGGCGCGGATCGCCTGGCCGCTCGCGCCGCCCGCGAGAGCCGGGCGCAGGATGAAGCTCTCCTGCGGCAGCCGCAGGTCGGTCGCAGCCGTGCGGACAATGCGCCAGATGAAGAGATAGAGGAGGACGAGGAACGAGACCTTCAAAGCGAGAAGCACGCTCTCGTAGGTCGTACTCGCCAGCACGTTCATTCGCGCTCCGTCGAGAACGTGATCTCCGTCGAGCCGACGGTGAATGTGTCGCCCGACTCGAGCTTCGCGCGCTGCACTCGGCGTCCGTTCACCTCGATCCCGTTCGTCGAGTCGAGGTCGACGATCCAATAGGCGGAGCCCTCCTGGCGCAGCTCCGCGTGGCGTCGCGAGATATTCGGGTCCTCGACCTGAATGTCGCACTCCCGCGAGCGGCCGAGGACGACGCGCCGCTTGTCGACACGCAACGTGCGCCCGTCCCACGAGAGCATGGCGACCTCGCGCTCGAGATCGGGGCCGGCGGCAGCCTCGGCCGCCTCCGGCGGAGTCTTCGGCTTGTAGATCATCGTCGCGCCCGGCTCGACCTGATCCTCGGGCTCGCCTGCGGCCCGCTTAGCGCGGCGCGGCTGCACCATGCGCGTCGCGATGCCGAACTCGCCGACGGCGAGGTCGTCGTCGGTCTCGAGGAGAACACGCGGCACGGTTAGGAGCGCGTAGTCCTCGCGCTTCGCGTGCTCGGTGATGTACTCCTCGAGCTCCGACTGGAGCGAGGACTCGTAGCCCTCGAACTGCTCACGGTCTGCGGTCGAGAGATAGACCGTGTACTCGTTCGGCACGTAGACCCGCGAGACGGAGACCGTCTTGTGGTCGTCCATCTCCTTGGCGAGCTTGCGCGCGAGCTCGACCGGCTGCACGTTCGTGCGGAACGCGCGGCCGAAGACGCCTTCGAAAAGCGCCTCGATCTTCTGTTCGATTGCCCTGAGGACCATGGATGCGGGAGGACATTACCCCCGAGCGCATCTATGCAACTCGTCCACCCCGAAGGGCGGCGACGACCGCCGTGACCCAGGCCGCGACAACGAGCGGGACGGCCGCCGCGGAGGGCACGGCGAGCACGGCGAAGAGGAGCATCGCGGCGCCGATCGCGGCCGCGCCCCAGCGTCCGCGGGCCTGCGCGAACGGCAGCGCGAGGGCGATCGCAGCGAAAGCAGCAGCCTCGAGCAGGAGCGCCGGCTGGGCCGCCGCGGCCCGCGCGAGCGTGCCGGCGACGTCGAGCGGATCGCTCGAGCCGGCGACGCCGAGTCCGAGCGGCGGCGCGGCGCCGGTGAACGGGAGGGCGGCGCCGCGGAGGCCGGCGACGAGTCCGGCGGCGAGCACCGCGAGGGCCGCCTGCGCGGCGCGGCGCGGACCGGCGCGCAGCCCCGACGCGAGGAGCGGGACGAGCCCGAGGGCCGCAAACGGCGCGAGAAGCGGGCCGAGCGCAAAGAGCAGGGCACCGCGGGGCTCGCGCCAGGAGAGGACGATCCACCCGGCCGCGAGGGCGGCGTAGAGCAGCGCGAGGCCGAGCGAGACGTTGCCGAGGGGCAGGACGGGCACCGCGAGGGCAAGCGCGAGCCCGAGCCGGGCCCGGAAGGCGGTGAGCCCTGCGGCGGCGAGCGCGAGGCCTGCCGCCCA
>JBGPLW010000119.1:0-7845 GCA_041486645.1 Gaiellaceae bacterium
AGCGAAAGCAGCAGCCTCGAGCAGGAGCGCCGGCTGGGCCGCCGCGGCCCGCGCGAGCGTGCCGGCGACGTCGAGCGGATCGCCCGAGCCGGCGACGCCGAGACCGAGCGGCGGCGCGGCGCCGGTGAACGGCAGGGCGGCGCCGCGGAGGCCGGCCACGAGCCCCGCGGCGAGCACCGCGAGGGCCGCCTGCGCGGCGCGGCGCGGGCCGGCCCGCAGCCCCGACGTGAGGAGCGGGACGAGCCCGAGGGCGGCAAACGGCGCGAGAAGCGGGCCGAGCGCAAAGAGCAGGGCGCCGCGGGGCTCGCGCCAGGAGAGGACGATCCACCCGGCCGCGAGGGCGGCGTAGAGCAGCGCGAGGCCGAGTGAGACGTTGCCGAGGGGCAGGACGGGCACCGCGAGGGCAAGCGCGAGCCCGAGCCGGGCCCGGAAGACGGTGAGCCCTGAGGCGGCGAGCGCGAGGCCTGCCGCCCAGCCGTGGGGGTAGAAGGGCAGCTCGGACGCCGTCCAGGCGGCGAACCCGCCGGCGAGCGCCGCCGCGCCGACACGGGAGGCCTGCGCGGACACCGCGATGCCCCGGGCGCGCCGCACCTGCGGCTTCCGCCGCGGCGACGCGGCGCCGCGAAGCGCCTGGGCGAGCTCCGCCGCGGTCGGCCGGCGGGCGGGGCTGAGCGAGAGGGAGCGATCCACGAGCTCGAGCAGGCGCTTCGGCAGGTCGGGGCGCAGCGTCTCGAGCCTCGGCGCGCCCTGCTCGATCGCGCGCGCCGTCTCGAGCATCGACGTCTGCCAGAACGGATGACGGCCCGAGAGCGACTCCCAGAGCATCACGCCGATCGACCAGACATCGGCGGCCGCCGTCGACTCCTCGCCCGCGAGCCGCTCGGGTGAGATGTACGCGAGCGTGCCGGGCACGTCGCCCTGCGCCGTGAGGGTCTCGGCCTCCGCCATCCGCGCGAGCCCGAAGTCGAGCAGGCGCGCCGACACGGCCTCGCCGTCCGCGAGCAGAACGTTCGACGGCTTGACGTCGCGGTGGAGGATGCCGGCCGCGTGGGCATGCGCGAGCCCCTCGCAGATCTGGGCGCACGCCTCGATCGCCGCGGCGTCCGGGAGCTCACCGGCCCGCAGCGCCTCGCGGAAGGTCCGCCCCGGGACGAACTCGTACGCGATGTAGACGTGGCGCGGGTCGCGTGCGAAGGCATAGGCGCGGAGGCAGCTCGGATGGCGTAGCCGCGCCGCCGCCGCGGCCTCGCGCTCCGCGCGTGCGGCGGCCTTGCCCTCGCGGGCGACGATCTTCAGAGCGACGTCGAGCCCCGTCTGCTCGTCTCGGGCGAGCCAGACCGACCCCGAACCGCCGGTCCCCAGAGGGCGCAGCGGGCGGTATCGGTTGAGGACGAGCCCGTCGCCTTCGAGCGCGAGCGCAGCGTTGGACACGGTCTGGACTCGTTGGCCGCCGGAGGGTCATTTCCTCTTCGGGCGAAGCCCCGAGTACAGTCTGGCCGGAGACCGTGCGGCACGGGGTCGAGGTGAGGGCTTGAGCCAATACGACGACGACAACATCGAGTTCGACTTCTTCGACGAGCCCGAGACCGTCGAGGCGACCCAGAGGCGGCGGCTGCCGCGCCTCGAGATGCCCGGCGGACGTGGCGGCGGCGATCGGCCGCCGCGGCCGCCGATGCGCACGCCCACGGGCTTCGTGCCGCTCGCGCGGCTCGTCGGCCTGATCGCGATCGCGATCGCCATCGTGATCGGGCTCGTCTTCTGGGTCGGCTCGTGCCAGGGCAAGAGCAAGCACGACGAGTACCAGTCGTACGCCGAGAAGGTGAAGGCGATCGCAGCGGCGGACGACAAGCTCGGCGGAGACTTCGCCACCGAGCTCGTCTCCCCCGGGCTGAAGCAGTCCGAGCTCGAGACGAAGCTGCAGCAGTTTGCGCAGCAGGAGCAGCAGGCGTACACGCAGGCCCAGCAGATCCACGCGCCGGGCCCGCTGCGGGCAGTGCACCTGAATCTCGTCAATGCGATCGAGCTGCGGGCCAAGGCGCTGTCCGGCCTCGGTGACGCGCTCGCGCGCTCGACGGCGCTGAAGGATCAGACGGGCACCGCCGCCAAGCTGACGGCGCAGGCGCAGCTGCTGACGGCGAGCGACGTCGTGTGGGAGCAGCTCTACCGTTCGCCGGCGACGCTTCAGCTGCAGAACCAGAGCGTGAAGGGCGTCGTCATCCCGTCGTCGCAGTTCGTCACGAACTCCGATCTCGTCAGCTCCCGCTCGTTCACGCTCCTGCTCCAGCGCCTCGGCGGCGCGGCGACGGGCGGCACCCCGAGCGGCAAGCACGGCGACGGCCTCGTCTCCGTGCGCGTGACGCCGCAGGGCAGCGACCTCTCGACGAGCACCGCGACGACGGTGAAGGTGTCGGCCGATCTGGCGTTCCTCGTGACGGTCGAGAACTCCGGCAACTTCCAGGAAGTCAGCGTCCCGGTGACGCTGACGATCACCGCCGGGGGCAAGACGATCAAGAAGCAGCAGACGATCGCTCTCATCGCGGCGGCACAGCGGCAGACCCTCACGTTCACGGGCTTCGACGTCCCGCCGGCCGCGTTCGGCAACCCGGCGAAGGTCAAGGTCGAGGTGGCGCCCGTCGCCGGCGAGGTCAACACCGCGAACAACTCGGCGACGTACACCGTCTTCTTCACGCTGAGCTAGCGTAGGGCGATGAACCTGAGCGCCTCGGTCGCCGGCTGGATCGCCGTCGGCGCCGCCGCAGCGGCGGCCGTCGCGCTCCTCGTCGCACTCGTTCACTACCTCACGCTCCGCCGCGTCCGGCAGGCGCAGCTCGTGCTCCTCGGCGGCGGCAAGTCCGATCTCGTCGACTTCGCCGTCTCGTTGCAGAGCCGCCTCGACGACCTGCGCCGGTCCGTCGACGAGGTCGCGGCCTCGCTCGGCAAGGTCGATCGCCGCGTCGACGAGACGGTCTCGAAGAAGGCGATCGTCCGCTACGACGCCTACGAGAACTCCGGCGGGCACCAGTCCGCCTCGGTCGCGCTGCTCGACTCGGCCCGCTCGGGCGTCGTCCTGAGCGCGATCCAGGGCCGCGACTACGCGCGGATCTACGTGAAGGAGATCGACCGCGGCCACGCCTCGGTCGCCCTCTCGCCGGAAGAGCTCGAAGCAGTCGAGCGCGCGATGTCCTCGTAGGCCGACGGTTCCTCAGCGTCTTTGACACCAAAGCATGTCCTCGCGGGCTGATGACCGGCGCTGAACCGCGGCGTCGGGCCTTTTGTGTCTGACACCGGGGCATGGCCGTACGGGCCGTAAATCAGAGGCGACTGGTACCTTTGGGCGCAGGGTGCAGCAGGTTCTGGTCCTCAACGCCAGTTACGAGCCGCTGAATGTGTGCACGGTTCGGCGCGCCCATGTGCTCCTCTACAAGGGCAAGGCGGAGGTCATCGAGCACCTCGACCAGCCGCTTCGCTCGGCGACCGGCAGCTTCATCTGGCCGCACGTGATCCGGCTGATCCACTACGTCCGCGTCCCGCGGGCGATCCAGCGGAAGATCTCCCGCCGGGCCCTCTTCGCCCGCGACGGCTGGCGCTGCGTCTACTGCGGCACCTCGGGCGGCCGGCTCACCCTCGACCACGTCGTGCCCCGGTCGAAGGGCGGCGAGTCCGTGTGGGAGAACGTCGTCACGGCCTGCGCGCCGTGCAACCTCCGCAAGGGCGACCGGTCGCTCGAGCAGGTCGGCATGGTGCTGAAGGCGACCCCGCGGCCGCCGCAACCGGTGCTCTTCATCAAGCTCGCCGCGCCGCGGATCCCGCAGCGCTGGACGCCGTATCTCGGCGAGCTCGGCACGAGCACCGCCGCCGCCTAGCCGGGCCAGACCCTCCGCCGATGTGACAGTCCGGCCGATCGGCGCCGTATCACTCATGTGATGCGACTCCGCTGGGCCTTCCTCATTGCTGCAGTGCTCCTCACCGCCTCGGCGATCGCCGGCGTGGCCCAGCCGCATTTCGGGCGCTCGGGGAACACGCCGGCGAAGACGATCACCGTCTCCGGTCACGGAACCGTGACGACCGTGCCCGATCGCGCCTCGTTCTTCTTCACTGTCGAGACGCGCGCCCAAACGGCGACGGCTGCGATCGCGCACAACGGCACAGCGGCCGCAGCTGTCGCCGAAGCGGTCAAGAACGCCGGCGTGTCCGCGGCCGACGTGCAGACGAGCCAGATCTCGCTCTCGCCGCAGACCACGCAGGACGGCACGACGATCATCGGCTACGCCGCCTCGACCACGATCAGCGCGAAGACGACGATCGCGAAGGCGGGCGCCGTCGTCGATGCGGCCGTGAAAGCGGGAGCAAACGGCATCTCGGGCCCGAACCTCTCACGCTCCGACGAGACCGCGCTCTACAAGGACGCCTTGAAGAACGCCGTCGCCGACGCGAAGGACAAGGCGGGCGCGCTCGCCGCCGCGGCCGGTCTCAATCTCGGCGGCGTCCAGTCGATCGCCGAGGGCGGGGGCCAGGCTCCGATCCCGTTTGCCGTCGGCAAGGCGGACACGTCGACGGCAATCGAGCCGGGCACGCAGACGATCACGGCTGACGTCACCGTCACGTACTCCGCGACGAGCTGATCCCTAACCTCGCTCGACCGGCAGGCCGCGCTGCGACCACTCGCTCCACGAGCCGGGATAAAGGCGACCCTCGCGGCCCGCGAGCCACGCGCGATGCAGCGTGACGCACGCCGTCACACCCGAGCCGCAGTACGCGACGAGCTCCCCGTCCGCGAGCGCAGGCAGCGGCTCGGCCCACGGCGCGTTCACCGCGCCGGGAATGCGGCCCGCCGGATCGTCGACCGGGTTCGCCTCTCCCCGCCAGCGGTTCGGCATGCGCGTGTCGACGAGCAGGAGCGACGGATCCGCGAGCCGCCGGGCGATCTCCCCGGCGTCGATCGTGTCGCCCGCCCGCTCGCGCGGCACGAACTCCGCCGGCTCGATCTCCTCGTCGCCGCCCCGCAGCGGCCCGCCCCACGCGGCGATCCCGCCGACGAGCACGGCGCAGTCGTCGTGCCCGAAGTGCCGCAGCAGCCACCACAGCCGCTCGGCGCCGCCGAGCGAGCCGTACGCGACGACGAATGCTTCCGGGCCGATGCCGGCCTGCGAAGCGGCCGCTGCGAAGCGCTCCGCAGACGGCAGCGGATGCCGGCCCGCGTCGTGCACCGACACGTCGGAGAGCTCGGTCTCCACGTCGAGAAACGCGGCGCCGGGAACATGCGCGGCCCGATAGAGCTCACGCCCCTTGCCGGGCGCACCGAGCTCCCAGCGACAGTCGACCACCACGTACCGCACCCCTCCGAGCCTATAGAGGGATTGCGCTCCATCGCGCGCGCAGAGTAGAACGCTGAGCATGCGAGGCCGTTTCCTTGTCGCCGGGGGGCTCGTGCTCACCGTGGGCGGTCTGGCCGTGTCCGCGGGCGGCGCCTCCGCGTACCTCTGGGACCACGCGCACGCGGACCAGATCGCGAAGGGAGTCGTCGTCGGCGGCATCGACATCGGCGGCCTCGACGCCCCGGAGGCGGAGGCGCGACTCCAGGAGCAGCTGCCCGGACGGCTGTCGAGGCCGGTGCAGCTCGTCTACGGCGACCACCGGTTCACGGTCGACCCGGCGAACGCCGGCGTGCAGGTCGACATCCCGCGGATGGTCGAGAGCGCCGTCCGCCTCAGCCGGGCGGGCGGCCTCGCGCACCGGCTCCTCCGCGACGTGCGCGGTGAGCGGCTGAACGAGTCAGTGCCGCTCGAGGCCGCCGTGTCGGCATCGCAGATCGAGACGTTCGCGGCCCACATGGCCCGCGTCCTCGACCGGCCGGCGCGGAACGCACGCGTCATGCCGAAGCCGCTCGCGACCGGCCTCCTCATCGTCCCGTCGCGCGCCGGTCTTGCCGTCAAGCAGCCGCAGCTCGAACGCGCGCTCACCGCCGCGCTGCTGCGCACCGACGACGCACGCACCGTGACCATCCCCACGCGGGCCGTCTTCCCGCGCTGGTGGACGTCGGCGCTCGAGCGGCGCTACCGCACGATGATCCTCGTCAGCCGCGAGACGTTCACGCTCCGCCTGTACAAGCGTCTGAAGCTCGTGAAGAAGTACCGCATCGCGGTCGGCCGCGCCGGGCTCGAGACGCCGGCGGGCTTCTACGAGATCAACGACAAGCAGGTGAACCCGTCGTGGCACGTGCCCCTGAGCGCCTGGGCGGGCTCGCTCGCCGGGCAGATCATCCCGCCCGGCCCCGCCGACCCGATCAAGTCCCGCTGGCTCGGGTTCTACAACGGCGCCGGCATCCACGGCACGGTGGACACCTGGTCGCTCGGCTCGGCGGCGTCACACGGTTGCGTGCGGATGGCGATTCCGGACGTCGAAGAGCTGTACGCCCTCGTGCCGCTGCACACCCCGATCTACGTCGGCTGAGGGCTGCGGCGCGCGAAGCGCCGCAGCCCTCTCTGCTTCAGCGCGTGCGTCGCCTCGACGCGAGCCGCGGCGCGATCGGGAGGCCGCAGCGCGCGCACTCGGTGCTCGCCGCGCCCTTCCGGGTCGCACGCTCGACCGGGATCGGCGTTGCGCACGTGCACGTCGGCGTCATGCCGGAACCTCCGTCGCAACGGGCGCCACCGGTGCGGGCCGATGGCTGTGCGAGACGCCGAGGTGCCCGTGTGACTCCGTGCCGTAGCCACCCGGAACCGGGATGTAGAACTCGGGATAGCCCCACATGCCGTGCTCGTGCACGTCGAGGCCCTGCGTCTCGACAACCGGGTCGACGCGGATGCCCCAGATCTTGTTCAGCACCCAGAGGCAGCCGAACGACGAGCCGAACGTGAATGCGCCGACGGCGACGAGGCCGAGGGACTGCACGCCGAGCTGGTGGAAGCCGCCGCCATAGACGAGCCCCTTGTGACCGGTCGCGAGATTCGACGCGAGAATCGGCACCGCGAAGAGGCCGCACGCGAGCGTGCCCCAGACACCGGACATGCCGTGGACCGCCACCGCGCCGATCGGATCGTCGATGCCGATCCGCTCCACGAAGATGACGCCGAACACGGCGATCACACCGGAGCCGGCACCGATCACGATCGCAGCCCAGGGCGCAACGAACCCTGACGCCGCAGTGATCGCGACGAGTGCACCGAGTGCGCCGTTCAACATCATCGAGATGTCGGGCTTGCCGAGCTTCACCCAGGCGATGAGCAGCCCCACGACCGCGCCGGTCGCGGCGGCGATGTTCGTCGTCAGCGCGACGTACGCGAAGTAGCCGAAGCCGCCGAAGTCGACCGACAACGTCGAGCCCGGGTTGAAGCCGAACCACCCGAACCAGAGAATCAGCGTGCCGAGGACGGCGAACGGGATGTTGTGGCCGGGAATCGGATTCGCGCGGCCGTCGGTCCCGAACTTCCCGATCCGCGGCCCGAGGATGAGCGCCCCGGCAAGGCCCGCGAGCGCACCCTGGTAGTGCACGACCGTCGAGCCGGCGAAGTCCTGCATCCCCTTCGCGAAGAGCCAGCCGTGCGGGCTCCAGATCCAGTGGGACACGATCGAGTACGTCAGCGTGAAGTAGATGCCGAAGACGAAGTACACCCACAGCTTCGCGCGCTCCGCCATCGCACCCCAGACGATCGCGAGCGACACGCCGGCGAACACGACCTCGAAGAGGTAGCCGGCGGCGCCCGGAATCTCCGAGAACCATTCGAAGGGCGCCTGGCCGACGGCGATCATCGAGTTCACGGACGGGAAGAAGCCGGCGTTGCCGCTGAACCAGCCGCCGTCGCCGAACGCGAGGCCGAAGCCGACCGCCCAGTAGACGATCGAGCA
>JBGPLW010000120.1:0-7818 GCA_041486645.1 Gaiellaceae bacterium
CGACATCCACGTCAGCGACACGTACTTCATCGTCGCGCACATCCACTACGTGCTGTTCGGGGGCTCCGTGTTCACGATCTTCGCGGGCATGTACTACTGGTTCCCGAAGATGACCGGGCGCATGTACAACGAGCGTCTCGGGAAGCTGCACTTCTGGATGACGTTCGTCGGCTTCAACCTCACCTTCTTCCCGATGCATCTGATCGGGGTTCAGGGCATGCCTCGCCGCGTCGCCGACTACGCGCCGAAGTTCGCCGGGCTGAATATGTTCATCTCCATCGCCTCGTTCGCGTTCGGAGCGTCGGTGCTCGTCTTCCTCTACAACATGATCACGAGCTGGAGGAGCGGGCCGATCGCGCCGTCCAACCCGTGGCGCGCCATGACGCTCGAGTGGCAGGTCAGCTCGCCACCGCCGATCTTCAACTTCACCGAGATCCCGCAGGTTGTCGGCTCACCGTACGAGTACGGCGTCCCCGGCGCGCAGCACGCGATTCTCACGCCGTCGAAGACACGCGAGACCGAGGAGCTTGCAGTCACTTGAGCGAGATCGAGAACCCTCGGCAGATCCTCGTCGTCGCGAACGAGACGGTCGTCTCGAAGGCGCTCGTCGACCTCATCGAAGAGAGGGCGCAGGGCTCGAACGTCGTCGTGACGGTGCTCGCGCCGGTGAATCAGCCGCGCCAGGGCTACGTCGTCTACTACGACACGCGCCGCGCCGCCGCGCGGCGGCGCCTCGACAAGACACTCGACCTGCTCAGGAGCGCCGGCGTGCACGCGAACGGGATCGTCGTCGAGACCGACCCGATCTCCGCGCTCCGGGACGCAATCGACCAGCTGGAGCCGGACGAGGTGATCGTCTCGACGCACCCGCAGCAGAAGTCGGGCTGGCTGCGGCGCAACGCCGTCGACCAGATGCGTCGTGTCGCGGGTGAGCTGCCGTTCCAGCACCTCGTCGTCGATCTCGGCGCGGAACAGGGCGCCGCGAACGTGCTCGTGGTCGCGAACCAGACGGTGCTCGGCTCACCGCTTCTCGACGAGATCCGCGAGCGCGCCGCGAAGAGCCCGTCCGGGTTCCTGATCATCTCGCCGCAGGGCGACTCGGCGGGAAGCTACGAGGACGCGGAGAAGCGTTTGCTGCGCGCGGTGACCGTGCTGCGCAGCGAGGGCATCGAGGCGCACGGGCAGATCTCGCATCCGGATCCGTTCGCAGCGGTGATGCAGACGATCGAGGACGAACGAGTCGACGAGCTGATCGTGTCCACGTTCCCGGACGCGCGCTCCGGCTGGATGCGGCGCAAGCTGCTCGAGCGGCTGCGCGACGAGACGAAGCTGCCGATCACGCACGTCGAGGTCGACGTCCCGGCGGGAGTGAGCGCCTGATGGCCGTCCACGCAGAGCATCTCGACCACGGCGTGCACGAGCACCCGCCCGAGGCGCACTACAGCTCGCGTATCTCGCCGAGCATCCTCGGCATGTTCCTCTTCATCGGGTCGGAGATCATGCTGTTCGGCGCGTTCTTCACCGCGTACTTCTTCGTGCGCGTGGTGGCGGGGACGCCGTGGCCGACGCCGCCGTTCCACCTCCCGGTGTTCGTCGCGCTCGTCAACACGTGCATCCTCGTGACGTCGTCGTTCACGATGCACTGGGCGCTCCAGTCGGTGAAGCGAGGAAACGTGTTCGGCCTGCGCGCCGGTCTGCTGCTGACGTTCCTGATGGGGCTGACGTTCCTCGTCACCCAGGGCCGCGAGTACTCGCGTGTCGGCTTCGCGCCGAAGGACGGAGCGTTCGCGACGATCTTCTACTGCCTTACCGGATTGCACGGCGCACACGTCTTTATCGGGCTCTCGATCCTTCTCTTCATGACGATCCGCGCGTTTCGGGGGCATTTCTCCCCGGAGGACCATCGTGGTGTGGAGATCGGCGGGATCTACTGGCATTTCGTGGACGTGATGTGGATCGTCGTATACCTCACCGTCTACATCCTCTGATGCGCAATCCGCTCCGGAGCGAGGCACAAGCGTTCCGGTTCTTGATGGTCGTGATCGTCGCGGCGCTCGCGATCGGCGGCGGCGCGTACATCAACACCTGGCTCGGCATCGTGGCCGCGGTGCTCGCGGTCGCCGGCATCGTCTGGTGGCTGATGCAGGAGCCGATGCCGGGCACGGGAGAGCCGGCGCGTAGGGTCGATCCGTCGACGCCCGCCGGGACGCATCGCGTTCTCGTCGTCGCGATGCCCGGGACGTCGTCGGTGGCGGTCGGCGCGGATGCGACGGAGATCGTCGTCATCGTACCCGCCCTCGTGTCGACGCTCGAGGCCGAGCAGACGGCGTTGTCGCTGACCCGGCGCCTCTCGCGCCCCGGCGTCTCGGTGCGCGGCGAGGTGGGCCCAGACGATCCGTGGCTCGCGGCCGAGGACGCGCTCCGCACCTTCGGCGCCGACGCGATCGTCGTCGCAGGCGACGCCGGCATCGCGGACGAGATCCGCGGCCGCGTGACAGTCCCGGTCAGTCTGGCGTAGCCAGACTCCTCCTAGTAACAGACTGTTACTAGGAGTGGATTGCCGGTCAACCGCGATCGATCGCTGCTCGGACCAACTCATCGAGGGCGATCAAGTATCCACCGCGGACGCTCGCGTTCCAGATCCGGCGCAGTTCCCCCGGATCAGCGGTCGACTGGAGCTCGCGCGCGAAGTGCACGAGTGTCCGGACGCACTCGTAGCTCGGCCGCGTCAGCCCTTCCTCGTCGGCTCGCGCGCCGACCCGCCGGCACACCTCCGCGATCGGGACCTTGCCGTCGTCAACGCGCAGCAGCTCTTCGACAAGGCGCGGGTGGATCCGGGGCGCGGCGGCGACCACCACCGGAGCATGGCCCGCAGACCGCTACGACTTCGTGCCAAGTAACAGACTGTTACTTGGCACGAGATGCCGTCCGCGCGCTACTTGCCGGCGGAGGTGGCGACGAACTTCGCGACGGCGTCGATCTGCGCGGGCGTGAGCGTGCCCTTGAACGCCGGCATGACGCTGCCGCCGTTCTCGACCTGGCGCTTCACCCTTGCTTCGGACGGCTTCAGCTGGTCGAGGTTCGGCCCGATCGTCCCGGTCGCCTGCGCCGCCTTCAGCGTGTGACAGCTTGCGCAGTTCGCCTGGAAGACCGACTTGCCGTCGTTCCCGGCGGGCGGCGCTGCGGAGCCGCCGGCGACCCCGGCTGTCGCGGCGACATACGCGGCGACGTCCTCCGCGTCCTGACCGGTGACGAGGTTCTTCGGCATCGGCGCCGACGGCTGGCGGATCTGGTCGAGGACGACGTTCTGGATCGTGCTCTGCTTGAAGCCCTGCTTCCGGTCCGCGCCGAACGCATCGTCGAGGTTGGGGCCGGTCACCCCGTGCGAGCCTGCGGCGGCGAGCACGTGGCAGCCGGCGCACTTCGACGTGAAGAGCTTCCCGCCGTTCTGCTGGTCGCCGGCCGTCGCCTTGCCGCCCGTGCCGCATCCGGCCCCCGAGAGGACCAGCACGGCCAGCGCGACTGCGCCGAGAAGCGGTTGCGCTCGCCGCACTACGCGGGAGGGGCGCTGCCCGTCGTTCCCAGCATCGAGACCGCTTCGTCGCGCGTCGGATAGATCGTGAAGACCCGGTCGAGACCCGTGATCTCGAAGATCTTCGTGATGTTCCGGTCGCTACAGACGAGGGAGAGCTGGCCGTCGTTCGAACGCAGGCGCTTGACGCCGCCGACGAGCACGCCGAGCGTCGTCGAGTCGATGAACGTCGTGTTCGAAAAGTCGACGACGACGTCCTTCCCGCCTTGCCCGATCACCTCGAGCAGCTGCTGCTTGAACTCCGGCGCCGTGTAGAGATCGACCTCGCCTGCGAGCGAGATGACGTACTGATCGTCGCTCAGCTGCTCGGTCTTGATGTCGAAGTTCATGCGTCCAGTCCCCCCGGGTGTCGGTCGGCCCGGATACTACTTTTTCTTCTTCGACGGAGGAGCAGGTGCGGGCGAGAGCTGCTTGATCAACGCCTCGATCTGGCTCCGGCTCGTGGACGCGGGGTTCAGCTTGAGGTAGCGCTTGTAGGCCGTGACGGCGGACGTGTAGTTCCCGGCCTGCTGCGCGGCCTGCGCGAGGGAGAACCAGGCGTTCGAGTCGTTCGGGGTGAGCTTCGTCACCGACTCGTACGAAGAGACGGCGCCGTTGTACGCGAGCTGCGTGCGCTGCTGGAGGTCCTGCACCGCCGCGTCGGCACGCTGCGCCTGAACTTGCTCGACCTGGCTCGTGCCAAGAGCCTGGCCGAGCTTGCCGGTCGGTAGGAACGACTGGCTCGGCGTCAGGAGCTGCCGGTTCTGGTAGGCCGCCTGATACTGCTTGAGGTAGTCCGAGGCCTGGTTCATCTGCAGGCCGGCGAGCTCGGTGAGCGACTTCGCGTCCTTCGGCTTCAAGCTCGTGTACTGCTGGAGCGCGCTGATCGCGTTGCCGTTGTCACCCTTCGACTCGTACGCAGTCGCGAGCTCGCGGAACCCCTGCGGGTCCTGGGGATGGTCCTTGATGTGCTTCTGCGCCTTCGAGACAGGGTTCCCACTGCTGTGGAAGATGTTCAGGCCATTGAGGAGCTGGTCGAGGCCGCCGCCCTGGCCCGAGCCGACGCCGAGAAACGCGAACGTGAGCGCGAAGAGGACGGCGAGAAGCACGTAGACCCACTTGGCGCGCTTGCGGAGCTTCGTGAAGAAGAGATCCTGGTTCGGGTTGCCGCCGCTCGCGTGGCCGCGGCGCCCGGTCTGGCGGCGCGCGGACGTCTTCGACGGCTGCGCGCCCGCTTTGCCCTGCTTGGCTTTCGCCTTGACCGCCGCCCGTGCCATGGGTCGCTCAGAGTAGCGCCTCCTGAGGCGCCGGCTGACGGCGCTCCAGGAGGACGGAGAGCCAGATCGAGCCCTCGAAGAGCAGCATGAGCGGGACCATCTCCATCGTCGTCGTCACCGGGTCGACACCGGGAAGGGCGACTGCGACGGCCGCCATCGTGACGTAGCCGATGCGCCGGTTGCGGCGCAGCTTCGCGGAGCTGAGCACGCCGATCTTCACGAGGCCGAGGATGACGATCGGCGTCTCGAACACGATCGTCACGGCGAACAGCACGACCGCCGCGAACGAGAGGTACGGCCGTGCCTGGATCTGGATCGCGTAGATCTTCGAGTCGTAGTTCGTCAGGAAGTGGACGGCCGCCGGCAGAGCGACGAAGTAGCCGAACGCGAGCCCACCCGCGCCGAGAGCCGCCGCAAATGCGGTGAGACCTGCTACGACGCGCTGCGTGTGCGCCGCGAACGCGGGCGCGAAGAACGACCACACCTGGTAGAGCACGACCGGCAACGCGAGCAAGAAGCCTGCGTAGAGGCTGATCCACATCGACGTGAGGAACGGCTCCGCAGGGCTGAGCGTCGTGAGCTTGCGGTGGTTCGGCGGCAGAGCGTCCTCGAGCCAGTGCACG
Source organism: Gaiellaceae bacterium (assembly GCA_041486645.1). Classification (GTDB taxonomy): domain Bacteria; phylum Actinomycetota; class Thermoleophilia; order Gaiellales; family Gaiellaceae; genus Palsa-739. The sequence continues at coordinate 5,472 of JBGPLW010000120.1, forward strand.
AGATGCCCGTGCACGACGTACGCGGCGACGAAGCCGATCGTGATCGCGATGAGCGAGATGACGATGCGCGTCCGCAGTTCGCCGAGGTGCTCGACGAGCGTCGCCTCCTCGCCGTGCGAAAGGCGCCGAGGAAGCTTCTTCATCGCCGCTTAGACGGTGTCGTGCTCGCGGGTGCCTGCAGAGGCGGCAACGGTCTCGGGCGGCTTCGGCGCCGGCAGCTCGGGCGCGGCGTCCTCCTCGTCCTTACCGGTGATCGCGCTCTTGAACTCGCGCATCCCCTTGCCGAGCGACCGGCCCATCTCCGGCAGCCGTTTCGGGCCGAAGACGAGGAGGACGACGAGCGCGAGGATCATCAGTTCCCACGGAGAGATCCAACCTGGCATGCCCTGAGCGTAGCGCGTTTCCGTTGCAGCGCCAGAGGAGACCATCCTCGTGCCGAGTGACTCGAAACGAGCGCAGCGCAGGATCCGTTGAACCATGGCCGCGCGGAGTCGGCTCTCGACGGTCCTCCGCTAGACTGAGTGGGACTTTGTGCGGGGAAAACCCCCGCTTTTCCGAAGAAAAGGACTTCACTTCGTGGGACTGCTGAGAATCGAGAACCTCCACGTCGCGCTGGAGGACGGAACGGAGATCGTCAAGGGCGTCGACCTCGAGGTCGACGTGAACGAGGTGCACGCCGTCATGGGGCCGAACGGCTCCGGGAAGAGCACCCTCTCGTACGCGATCATGGGCCACCCCGCCTACGTGATCACCGAGGGCCGCATCTACGTCGACGGCGAGGACGTGACCGAGCTGGCGGCGAACGAACGCGCCGAGCGCGGCCTCTTCCTCGCGTTCCAGTATCCGCACGCGATCCCGGGCGTGACCGTGACGAGCTTCCTGCGCAGCGCGATCAACTCGATCCGCAAGGCGCGGAACGGCGGCGTCGACAACCCCGTGCCGATTCCCGAGTTCCGCAAGGAGCTGCTCGACCAGATGGACCGCCTGAAGGTGAGCCGCGAGCTCGCATCGCGCTATCTGAACGACGGCTTCTCCGGCGGCGAGAAGAAGCGCGTCGAGATCCTGCAGATGGCGATGCTGAAGCCGCGCATGGCAGTGCTCGACGAGACCGACTCCGGCCTCGATATCGACGCCCTGCGTGTCGTCGCGCGCGGTGTCAAGGAGCTCGTCGGCCCGGAGATGGGCGCGCTCGTCATCACGCACTACCAGCGCATTCTCGACTACATCACCCCGGATCACGTGCACGTGTTCGTCGACGGCCGCATCGTCGAGTCGGGCGGCCCCGACCTCGCGAAGCAACTCGAGGCCGACGGCTATGACCCGTTCATCACCGCAACCGTTGGGAGCGAAGCGTAATGGCGCAGACCGAGAGCGAGATCGTCGAGGGGATCGGCTCCGACTACGCGATCAAGTACGGCTTCTCCGTCGACGAGGACTACTTCTTCAAGTCCGGCCGCGGTCTGTCGCACGAGCTCGTCGATGCGATCTCGTCGCACAAGAACGAGCCGGACTGGATGCGGAAGTTCCGGCACAAGAGCCTCGACTACTTCTACGCACGGCCGCTGCCCGAGTGGGGCGGCAACGTCGCGGAGATCGACTTCGAGAACATCTTCTACTACATCAAGCCGACCGAGAATCAGGCGAAGTCGTGGGAGGACCTGCCGGCCGACATCAAGGACACCTGGGACAAGCTGGGCATCCCGGAGGCCGAGAAGAAGTACCTCGCCGGTGTCGGCGCGCAGTACGAGTCGGAGGTCGTGTACCACAAGCTCCAGGAGGATCTCGAGAAGAAGGGCGTGATCTTCCTCGACACCGACACGGCGCTGCGAGAGCACGAGGATCTGTTCAAGCAGTACTTCGGGACGATCATCCCGCAGAACGACAACAAGTTCGCGGCGCTGAACTCGGCCGTGTGGTCGGGCGGCTCGTTCATCTACGTGCCCAAGGGCGTGAAGATCGAGATGCCGCTGCAGGCCTACTTCCGCATCAACGCGGAGAACATGGGCCAGTTCGAGCGGACGCTGATCCTCGTCGACGAGGGCGCCTACGTGCATTACGTCGAGGGCTGCACCGCGCCGATCTACTCGACCGACTCGCTACACAGCGCAGTCGTCGAGATCGTGGTGATGGAAGGCGCGCGCTGCCGCTACACGACGATCCAGAACTGGTCGAACAACGTCTACAACCTCGTCACGAAGCGCGCCGTCGCACACAAGGACGCGACGATGGAGTGGGTTGACGGCAACCTCGGCTCGAAGCTGACGATGAAGTATCCGGCGATCTGGCTGATGGGCGACCGCGCGCACGGCGAGGTGCTGTCGATCGCGTTCGCCGGCAAGGGCCAGCA
>JBGPLW010000121.1:0-7719 GCA_041486645.1 Gaiellaceae bacterium
CGGGCAGGGTTCGTCGTAGGGAACACGAACCTACGGAGCCATGAGCGAGATGACCGAAATCGCGGAGCCTGAGACGAGCGAGCGCTCGAAAGTTGAGAGCTGGCGACTCCATGTGCTGATCGAGGCGGGCTACCCCCTGTCGGTCGCGGAGCGCCTCGCCGCGAGCGAGGCCGACCTGCACCTCGCGGTCGAGCTCGTCGGCCAGGGTTGCGAGCACGGCACCGCCGCAGAGATCCTGCTCTAGCAGTCTGCGGCGCGCGGCTTAGTACGCTGGCGGTCGTGAGCAAGGTCGCACCGCTTCCCTACGACGACCGCACCGTCTACTCGGTCGCGAGCTTCAACCGCGGCGTCGCGCAATGGCTCAGCAAGCTGCCGACGCTGTGGGTCGAGGGCGAGGTCACCGAGCTGAAGCGTCACGACCGTTGGGCGAGTGTCTTCTTCACGCTCAAGGATCCGAGCGACGGTTCCTGCGTAGGCGTGACGATGCAGCGCGGCAAGTTCGACGGCCTGCGGCTCGAGCTCGCGGACGGCGAGCGCGTCCACGTCTTCGGCAGGCCCGAGCTCTTCGAGCAGCGCGGCGACTACCGCATGCGTGCGCTCACGATCGAGCGCTTCGGCGTCGGTGCGCACCTCGTCGCGCTCGAACGGCTGAAGGCAACGCTCGCCGCGGAAGGCCTTTTCGCTGCCGAGCGGAAACGGGCGCTGCCTCTGCTGCCGCGCCGGATCGGGCTCGTGACCGGCAACGACGCCGCCGCGAAGCGCGACGTGATCACGACGATCCAGTCTCGTTTCCCCGCGGCCAACGTGCTCGTCGCCGAGACGTACGTCCAGGGCCCGCGCGCCGCGCAAGGCGTGATCGACGCGCTCAGTGAGCTGTGCGCGCAACCCGGCGTCGACGTGATCGTGCTTGCGCGCGGCGGCGGCAGCTTCGAGGACCTGCTCCCGTTCAGCGACGAGCGGCTCGTCCGCGCGGTCGCGGCCTGCCCCGTGCCGATCGTCTCGGCCGTCGGGCACGAGCAGGACACGCCGCTCTGCGACCTCGCCGCCGATGTGCGGGCGTCGACGCCGACGATGGCCGGCAAGCTCGTCGTCCCCGAGCTCTCTCAGTTGTCGGGCAAGCTCGACCGCTCGCGCGCCGCGCTCGCGCTCTGCGTCCGGCGCACGCTCGAACGCGACGCACAGACCCTGGAGCGCTCGGCCGAGCGCCTGCGGGCAGCGCCGCGCCTCGTGCTCGAACGCCAGGGCCAGCGTGTCGAACGCGCGCACGAGCGCCTCAGGCAGGCGCCGGCGCTCGCGGTCGAGCGGAAGCGGGCGGCGCTCGAGTCGACCGCCGGCAGACTGTGGGTGTTGTCACCGCTGAAAACACTCCAGCGAGGTTACGCGATCGTTCGGACGGAGTCGAAGATCGTCACAGCGAGCGCCGACGTCTCGCCCGGAGCGCGCGTCGACGTGCGCCTCGCAAGCGGCGCCTTCGGAGCGCGGGTCGAGGACGTCGACGAGGCGCCGGCGCCGGAGCGGACATGACCGAGACGGAGCAGACCTTCGAGCAGGCGCAGGCCGAGCTCGAGCAGATCGTCACCCGGCTCGAGCAGGGCCAGGCGTCACTCGACGAGGCGCTTGCGCTGTGGGAGCGGGGCGAGCAGTTGTACGCGTTCTGCCGCGCACGCCTCGACACCGCGCAGGGAAAGGTCGAGGAGCTAGCCCGGCGTGTCGAGCAGGCGCGCCCCGAGCCGCAGTCCTAGCTCGAGCAGGTCGGCGGCGGCGAGGTCGGGGTCGCCGGAGAGAGCAACCGTCTCGACACCGGGAAGCGGTGTGGTGACGACGCCGCCGAACACGACACACGCTACGCCCGCATCTGCGCAGCGGCGCGCAACTTCCGCGGGCGCCTTGCCTTCCGCCGTCGTCGCGTCGACGCGACCCTCGCCGGTCACGACGAGGTCGTAGGGCACAGGGTCGAAGCCGACGAAGTCGAGCACTGCTGCTGCGCCTGCCACGAGCTCCGCGCCGAGCGACGCGAGCGCGGCGCCGAGCCCGCCCGCGGCGCCGGAACCGGGAAGCTCGGCGTACGGCACGAGCGCGGTCAGCGAGCGGAACCGCGCCTCGAGCTCCGCGACCTGCTCGGGCGTCGCTCCCTTCTGCGGCCCGAAGAGCCGCGGCGCGTCGTAGAGCGTCGTCTGCACGTCGCAGAGGACCGTCGTCGGCGCCGGCAGCGCGTCGAGAGCCTCGAGCAGCCCTGCGCCCGCGTCCATGTTCGCGGTGCCACCGAGCGCGACGACGAGCCGCTCCGGCCGCAGCCGCTCGATCAGCTCGCCGAATCCGCGGCTCGATGCGCGCATCACGTCGAGGCGCTCCGCGTCGAACGGGATCACCTCGGCCGCTTCGACGAAGGTTGCGCCGTCGCGCCTGCCGACGCGGGCGTTGCGAGGGCGCCCGTACGCGTCTTCCGCCTCGACGTACCCGACGAGATCGCAGAGCGCGTCGACCGTTCCCTCGCCACCGTCGGCGAGAGGAAGCGGAACGCACTCGACGCCGGCTTCGGCGAAGCCGTCCTCGAGGGCGGCCGCCGCCTCGCGCGCCGTGAGAACGCCTTTGAGGCTAGCCGGGCACGCGAGCGCGCTCTTCGCGGGCATCGGCCTGCTCCTCGTCGTTTTCGACGGACATCTCCGCCTGCGCCGCGGACGGCATCACGCGCAGCATCGCGAACGACAGCCCTTCGCGCGCAAGGAACAAGAGCCCGACGCCGATCCCGACCGAGGCCTCGATCGCCTGCAGCCCGAAGCCGTACGCGACGCCGTGCGCGTACGCAACGCCGTAGCTCGCGGCGAGCGGCGTCGCGATCGCGACCTGCACGAGCCCGACGTTTCCGGGCCAGAGCGGGAACACGGTTGCGACGTTCATCAGCAGGAGGACGACTGCCGCCGCCGCAACGGGCGCGTGAATGTCGAACGCGCGCATTGCAGCCCAAACCGCGAAGAGCTGGCACACCCAGCCGGAGATCTGAAGCAGGACCGCGAACGTCGCGCCGAGCGGCGAGCGCATCACGCCAAGGCCCTGCTGTGCCATTGCGACGATCCTCCGGGCCGCGCCGACGCCGTCGAGCATCGACGTGTTCGGGCGCCGTGCGCTTGCGAAGGCGAAGGTGAAGAGGGCGGCGCCGACGCCGACGAATACGAGGAGGCTCGTGATCGCCCAGGCCGGGATCTTCGCGGTGCGGACGACGTAGAGGAGGAGGAGCACCACGGGCACGAGGTCGAACACGCGGTGCGCGAAGACGGTGCCGACGAGCGTCGCCCACGTTCCGCGCCGCCGCGGCAGCTTGCGGGTGAGCACTGCGACGCGCGCGAGCTCGCCGATGCGTCCGGGGAGCACCGCATTCGCGAAGAGCCCGACCGAGAACGCCGAGAAGACGAGCAGGTTGCCCGGGTGCGGCTTGGCGAGCGCCTGGTTGATCACCGTCCGCCAGGCGAGCGCGCGCACGACGACGGAGACGAGGTTGAGTGCGATCGCGAACACGACCCACTCCCACTTCACCGTCGTGAAGGAGTTGGCAATGCTGGTGAAGCTCGGGCCGCGCCACCAGAGAAGCGCGATGACGCCGGCCATGAAGACGAGTGAGATGGCCAAGCGCACGGCGTACGAGCGCGGCAGCGGCGAGCGGCGCGACGTCATGCAGTCAGCGACTCGTAGATCTCGACGAGCCGGTGCGCGATCGCCTCCCAGGCGTACCGCTCTTGCGCAAGCCTGCGGCCGGCGACGCCCATTGCCTGCCGCCGCGGCTCGTCCGCGAGGATCGCCTCGACCGCATCGGCGAGCCTGCCGGCGTCGCCTGCGGGAAAGGCGAGACAGGTCTCCGGCGTCATGACGTCACGGTAACCGGGTATGTCCGAGGCGACAACGGGCGTGGCGCACGCAAGTGCGCGTATCAGGACGATCCCGAAGCTCTCCCCGCCGAGCGACGGCGCGATCAGCGCCTTGGCCTTGAGCAGCTCTTCGGTGAACTGCTCTTGCGGCAGGAAGCCGAGCACCTCGATGCCGTCGTCCGGGACGCGGAGCCGCGTCATCAGCAGCCGCACGCGCAAGGGATCGGCCCCGCAGATGCGCAAGGTCGCGCCGGTGCGCCGGCGGATCTCGGGCCACGCCTCGAGGAGGATGTGCAGTCCCTTGCGGTTCTCGTGACGCCCGGCGAAGACGACGCGGTGCTCGCGCCCGGCGGGCTCTGCGTGCGGGGGAATGAGCACGCCGTTCGGGACGATCTCGTACTCGCCGGGCAGCCAGCGCTGCGCCGACTCGCGTGCGCGCTCCGAGACGGCGATTCGGTGGTCGAGCCGGTCGGCGAGGAATCCCCACGCGGGCTTGGCGAAGCGCATCCACCCCAGGTCGCCGTTGGCGTGGAAGGTCCCGACCATCGGCGCAGTGCAGACGGCGAGCGTCGCGATGCACGGTGTCGGCGTCATCGGCTCGTGCAGATGGACCACGTCGAATCGCTCGCGCCGGAGCGCGTCCCTGATCCGGAAGAACGAGCGCGGGCTGAGGATGATGTTCGGGAGCGTCCCGTTTGCGGGGACGATCACCGAGCGGCCGATCGCGATCACGTCGGGCGGCGGCATGCCATGGCGTCCGTGGCGCGGGTGGAGGACTCGCGTGAACTGCCCCGGCGGGTCGTTGCCCATGATCGTCTTCACGTCGTGACCGAGACTCTTCAACGCCTCAGCCTGGAGCTCGGCGTGCTCGATGACCCCGCCCCAGAAGGACCACGAGTACGGGACGACGATGCCGATCTTCATCGCGACCATTATCGTCCGCGCGCGGTGCGCCTTCGCTCCCCGTACGACCGCGAGATCTTCCGGCTGGCGCTCCCGGCGCTCGGCGCGCTGGCCGCCGAGCCGCTCTATGTGCTCATCGACACGGTGATCGTCGGCCATCTCGGCCGGCCGCAGCTCGCGGCGCTCGGGCTCGCGGGCACGGTGCTCGCGGGCGCGTTCACGATCTTCAACTTCCTGACCTACGGAACGACGGCGGTGGTCGCGCGCGCGTCGGGGGCGGGCGAGCATGAGCGTGCCGCACGCCTCGCGGCGCAGGCTCTCTGGGTGTCGCTCGCGATCGGGATCGCACTGCTCGCTCTGTGCGAGGCGGCCGCCGAGCCGCTCTTGCGCGGGCTCGGCGCGCACGGACGCTCGGGTCACTTTGCGCTCGTCTACTTTCGGATCGGCGCGCTCGGGTTACCCGCCGCGCTCGTTGCGCTTGCCGGTCAGGGGTACCTGCGCGGCGTCTCGAACCTCCGGCGTCCGTTCGTGATCGTGGTGGTCGCGAACGCGTTGAACGTCGTGCTCGAGCTGATCTTCGTCTACGGGTTCCATTGGGGCGTCGCGGGCTCCGCCGCGGGAACGGCGATTGCGCAGGCAGTGATGGGCGTTGCATTCGTCACCGAGCTGCTGCGGCCGCATGCCGACACAAAACGGCCGAGCCTCGAGGCGATGCGTCCGATGATGCGCGTCGGACGCCAGATCTTCGTCCGGACGGCGGCGCTCTACACGTCGTTCCTCGTCGCGGCGTCACTGTGCGCACGAATGGGCGACGCGCAGCTCGGCGCGCATCAGATCGCGCTGCAGCTCTTCTTCTTCCTCGCGCTCGTCCTCGATGCTGTCGCGATCGCCGGGCAGGTGATCGTCGGCCGGATGCTCGGCGGCGGCGACGCGGACGGCGCGTATCGCGCGGCGCTACGGATGATCGCGTGGTCGGTCGTCGTCGGCGCCGGCTTCGCGCTCGTGCTCGGGTCGCTCTCCTCGATCGTGCCGCGGGCGTTCAGCAGTGACCATGCCGTTCTGCATCAGGCGGCGCTCCTGTGGCCGTTCTTCGCGCTCATGCAGCCGCTCGGCGGCGCGGTCTTCGCGCTCGACGGGATCCTGATCGGCGCGAGCGATACGAGCTATCTCATGTGGTCGATGCTTGCCGCAAGCGCGGTCTTCATCGGGCTCGCCGCCGTCGCCTACGCGCTCGGCTGGGGGATCGTCGGCATCTGGGTCGCGCTCGACGTGCTGATCGCGGCGCGGCTCACGCTGCTCGGCATCCGCTTCGCCGGCAAGAGGTGGGCCGTCGTCGGCTGGGGATAGGATTACGCGATGGAAGGCCTGGCCGAGCTCCACACGCATCTGGGAGGCTCGGTCTCGTCCGACATCCTGTGGACGCTCGCGCACGAGCAGGGCATCGCGCTCCCGGTGAAGGACTACTGGGACTTCGACCGGCTCGTCACGGTCAGCGACCCGCGCGGCGTGCCGGATCTGAATGCGCTCGACCAGATCTACCACTGGACGGAGCTGATCCAGTCCAGCCCGATCGCGGTCGAGGTGTCGGTGCACGCGGCGATCGGCGGCGCGTACAGGTCGCAGGGGATCACGACGCTCGAGCTGCGGTTCAACCCGATGAAGCGCAACCGCGGCGGTGAGCGCGACCTCGACCACATCATCCTCGCGGCGATCCGCGGCCTCGATCGCGCGAACCTCGAGTACCCGCAGGTGCGCGCGGGGCTGATCCTGATGATGGACCGCACGTTCACGGCGCGGCAGAACGAGGTGATCGTCGAGAAGGCGATCCGATGGGCGTCGCGCGGAATCGTCGGCGTCGACATCGCCGGCCCGCGGCCGGGCGGCGAGCGCTACGACTACCGGCAGGTGCAGCCGATGGTCGAGACCGCGCGTGAGGCCGGGCTGGGCGTGACGATCCATGTCGGAGAAGAAGGTGGCGAAATGGGACGCGCGGAAATCGGCGAGGTGCTCCAGGTGTTGCGACCCGACCGGATCGGGCACGGCATCCTCGCAGCGGGCGACGAAGAGTTGATGCGCGAGCTGCGCAGCTCCGAAGTCGTGCTCGAGATCTGCCCGACGTCGAACCTGCTCACGAAGGCGCTCGCCGACGAGTCGGCTGTGCGCGACGTCTTCCGGATGTTCGTCGACCGCGGGGTGCGTTTCACGATCGCGACGGACGGCCCGGAGATGATGCATACCCACCTGCGCGATGAGTTCGACCTGCTCCTCCGGATCGGTGCCCTGACGCAGGACGAGCTCGACGAGGCAGACGCACGCGGGCACGAGGCGAGCTTCGTGCGCGGCGGCTTCCGCGCCGCTCGCGTCTAAGACACTGCGAATACTCCCATCGGCCGATGGTTCGCGGGTGTCGCCCGGCGTAGCCTCGCACCATGGTGAAGAACCGAAGCGGTGCGGACTTCAGGCTGACGGAACGCCAGCTGCAGGTCATCGTCCTGATCGCGCTCGGCTGCTCGAACGAAGAGGTCGGCGAGAGGCTCGGCATCTCGGCGCGAACCGCAAAAGCGCACTGCGATGTCCTGCGTCAGAAGCTCGGCGTGCCCAGACGGCGCCAGATTCCGGCCGCGTTCAGGACGCTCACGGGCGAAGACCCCCTCGCGCGTGAGCTCGCGCCGGCGACAGCCGGCGCCGGGGGCTGACGGCAACCGCGCCCGGCGCGCAGGCTCCGGGCGCGGGCCCCTTCAAAAAGTTCGTTGCACCGTGCACAATCAGAGGAGGCAACAGCGCGGCACAGCTCGGGCAGGCGTCGCCCGACCAATGGAACGGAAGAGGGCATGGTCACGACGCGGCCAACGGCACCGAGCTACATCATCAAGCGACCCCGCTTGACGAAGCTGCTGGACGAATCCGAGGCGCGGATCATTCTTCTCTGCGCGCCCGCCGGGTACGGGAAGACGAC
>JBGPLW010000122.1:0-7716 GCA_041486645.1 Gaiellaceae bacterium
AGTGAGCCGCCACGAGAGCGGCAGCAGCATGAGCCCCGACTTCGCGCACGCGAAGAGCACCTCGACGTGCTCGGGCGTCGAGCCGGTGAGCGTCGCGACGCGATCGCCGCGCGCGAGGCCGGCGGCCGCGAACGCGGCGGCGAAGGCGGAAGAGCCCTCGTCGAGCTCCGCGTACGTGACGAGCCGGCCGTCGTAGTCGATCGCGACGCGGTCGGGCGTCGACCGCGCGCGGTCGCGGAGCCACCGGCCGAGCGTGTGCTGCGCGTCCGTCACGACTGCAGGAACTCCTTGACGAGCGGCGCAAGCGCTGCGCCCTCCTCCCACACCACCAGGTGCCCCCGGTCGGGAATCGTCTCGAGCCGCACGTTCGGGATCAGCTCTGCGAGGAGCTCGGCGTTGCGCGGGTCGACGACGCTGTCGGCGCCGCCCTGGAGGACGAGCGTCGGCGCGGCGATTTCCGGTACCCGGTCGTAGGCGTCGAAGGTCGCGCCGGCGTAGGCCTGGTTCTGCCAGCCGGCGAGCGTCGGCGCGCGCTCGAGCCGGTAGCGGTAGATCTCCTCGACGAGCTCCGGCCGCTCGCGGACGCCGTGCGCGCCGAGCGAGCTCTCGACCATCAGGCGGAGACCGGCCTCGCGCTCCATCGTCGGGAAGCGGCCGAACGCTTCGAGCCCCGCCGCCGGCATCGGGTGCGAGCGGGTGCCGCCGGGCGCGGTCGACGCGAGCACGAGCTTGCGGACGCGCTCGGGATACGTGAGCGCGAACTCGAGCGCGATGTAGCCGCCGAGGCTGACGCCGAACACGTGCGCCGTATCGATGCCCGCGGCGTCGAGCACCGCCGCGGTGTCGGCGGCCATCTGCGCGACCGCGTACGGCCCTTCGGGCACGTCACTGTCGCCGACGCCTCGATTGTCGAACGTGACGACCGCGAAATCCTGTGCGAGCAGCTCGGGAAGCGGCCCCCAGCCGAAGCGGTCGTAGCCGAGCCCGTGAACGAAAACGACCGGATCGCCCACGCCGTGCACCTCGTACGCGAGGCGAACGTCGCCGTTCTGCGCATACGAGACGCTCATGCTTCCTCCTGGGGCTCGGTGACTGTCGGGGTGGTGCGCACAGCTTCCTCCAGACGGCGGAGGCCGGTCGGACGGCCGCGAGCCGCGAGGCCTGCGAGCCCGCCGGGCAGGAACACGACGATGAGGATGAACGCGAGCCCGAGCAGGAAGAGCGGCTGCTCGAGCGGCGTCCGCAGGACGTTCGGAAGCCCTTCGACGGCCGAGGAGCTGCCGATCGCGACGAGCCTGTCGTCGAGGTAGTTGTAGAGAATGCCACCGAGGACGGCACCCCAGCGCGAGCCCGCGCCACCGATCACGACCATCAGTAGCAGCGTGAGCGTGAACGCCGGCTGCGTCACACCCAGTGTCGAGCCGTTGTAGAGCAGCATGTACACGATGCCGCCGGCTGCAGCAAGCACCGACGAGAGCACGAATGCCTGGAGCTTGTACGCGTGCGGACGCAGACCCAGGACCTCGACGCGCATCTCGTTCTCGCGAATCGCCTGCCACACGCGGCCCGGAGACGACTCGGTCGCCCACCGCACGACGAAGAAGACGAAGGCGAGGAAGGCGAGCGCGAGCCAGTAGAGGTTCTTCGTGTTGACGATCCCGACGAACGCGTGCGGAAGCCTCGTGTAGTCGGCGCCGAGGCCCTCCTCGCCGTGTGTCCAGTGATGCGGGTCCTTGAGGGCGAGCACGTTGCCCGCCTGTGCGAACGCAAGGGTCACCATCGCGAAGGCGATCCCGCTCACGCGAAGGCTGACGTAGCCAAGCACGTTCGCGAGCACGAATGCAACGCCCATCGTGAACGCGATCGCCTCCCAGAAGCTCCAGTGCCAGTCGGTGATCGCGATGTTCGAGAGATACACGCCGATCGCGACGTAGAGGGCGTGCCCGAACGAGAGCAGCCCGGTGAATCCGAACTGAATGTCATAGGTGAGCGCAAGCGCCCCGAAGACGAGGCACGCCGCGAGGAGCGTGAGGGTGCCCGGGCTCGAGAGCGGCTGGTCGAAGACCTTCGGGATCGATACGTCGAGCTTCGGCACGAACGCGAGCGCGACGAACACGAGGAGCGGCCAGAGCCAGTCCGCAACGACTTTGCCCTTCACACGGCTCATGCGCGAGCCCCGACGACACTGCCCGCAAACCCGCGCGGTCGCACGAGCAAGACGAGACCGAGCAGCAGGACGACGACCATGTCTCCGATCCCGCTCGACGCATAGTAGTTCGTGTACTGCTGCGTCAGCGCGACGACGATCGCAGCGACGGCAGAGCCTCCGATCGAGCCGAGGCCGCCGATCACGACGACGATGAACGCGAAGATGAGCAAGCTCGTCCCCTGCTCTGGCCCGACGACGTTGAAATAGACGCCGCTCAACACGCCGGCGATTGCAGCGGCAACGCCGCCGATCGCGAAGACGAGCGTGAACGCCTTCCGGACGTCGATCCCGAGTGCTTGCACCATCGAGCGGTTCTCCACGCCGGCGCGGATGATCAGTCCGTAGCGCGTGCGCCGCAGAAAGAGCTGGAGCAAGGCGAGCACAATGACCGCGGTCGCGATCTCGACCCAGCGGTCGTTCGGGATCCGCGCCCCGCCGACGTTCGTCGTCTCGTGCAGCCACTTCGGGACGACGAAGGCCTTCGGGTCGGGGCCCCAGATGCCGCGGACGAGTGCGACGAACGCGAGCTGGAGGCCGACCGTCACGAGCACCTGCTCGATGTGGCGCGCGTAGAGGGGACGAATCAGGATGAGCTCGACGAGCGCGGCGAAGACGCCTCCGACGACGAGCCCGATCAGCGCACTGAGGAGCCAGCGCCAGAGATTCGAGTGAACGCCGTCGAAGACGTGCACCGACGCCCACCACGTCCCGTAGCTCCCGACGGTGATGAAGGCGCCGTGCGCGAAGTTCAGCACGCCCATCAGGCCGTAGATGAGCGAGAGGCCGGAGGCGATGAGGAAGTACATCGCGCCGAGGCCGAAGCCGGTGATCGTGAGGAGCACGAACGTGCTCATGCCTGCTCCCGGCGCCGGCGGAGCCGGCGCCTCCGCTCTTTGATGAGCTCCGTCGAGCCTACGCTCATGTGCCCACGCTCAGCAGCTTCTTCACGAGCTCGGGCCGGTCGAGGAAGTCCGTCGCGCCGCCCGCGTGCACGACGCGCCCCTGGTCGAGCACGACGACGTCGTGAGCGATCCGGCGGACGACGCCGAGGTTCTGCTCGACGAGCAGCACGGTCGTGAGCTCGGCCAGGCGCTCCAGCACGCGCGCGACCTCCGCGACGAGTGCGGGCGCGAGACCCTTCGTCGGCTCGTCGACGAGCAGCAGCCGGTTGTCATTCAGCAGCGCCCGTGCGATGGCGACCATCTGCTGCTGGCCGCCCGAGAGGGTGCCGGCACGCTGCGCGGCCCGCCCCTCGAGCTCGGGAAACAGCTCGTAGACGAGGTCGTAGCGCGGCTCCTCGTCGCGCTCCGCCAGTCGGAGGTTCTCGGCAACCGTGAGACCGGTGAAGACGTCGCGATCCTCGGGCACGTAGCCGACCGACCGACGAACGATGCGGTGTGTCGGCATGCCGGTCAACTCGTCGTCGCCGAAGCGGATCGAGCCGCGCCGGTCGGCGAGGCCGAGTATCGCCCGAAGCGTCGTCGTCTTGCCGACGCCGTTCCGGCCGAGGAGCGCCGTGACACCGCCTTCCGGGACGTCGAACGACACTCCCTGAAGAACGTGCGACTGCCCGAGGTGCACGTGCAGGTCGCGAACCGCGAGGAGCGCTCTCGAGACTCGCGGCTCCGTCGCCGCTGCAGCGCTCACTAGAGTGCCTCGCCCAGGTAGGCGGACTGCACCGTTTCGTTCGCCATCACGGCCGCCGGTGTGTCGCACGCGAGCAGCGCGCCGTGGTGCATGACCGCAATCCGCTGCGCGAGGCCGGTCACGACGTCCATGTGGTGCTCGACCATCAGGACCGTCTTCCGCTCCTCCTCGTTGACCGAGCGGATCAGCTGCACGAGCTGCGGAACGTGTTCGGCGGACAGCCCTGCCATCGGCTCGTCGAGAAGCAACACCGGCCGGTCGGAGGCGAGCAGCATCGCGATCTCGAGCCGCCTCTTTTCACCGTGCGAGAGCGCGCCCGCGGGCGCGAACGCCTTCGCCTCGAGGCCGACTCGCGCGAGCGCGGCGCGCGCGCGTTCGAGCGCCGCCTTCACGCTCTGAGCCCGCCGCCAGATGCGGAGCGTCCCGCCGATCGCCGCCTCGGCGGCCAGACGCACGTTCTCGTGCGCGGTCAGCAGCGGAAAGACACTCGAGACCTGAAACGTGCGGCCGATGCCCTCACGGGCCCTGAGGAACGTCGGTTGGCGTGTGATGTCGACCCCGTTCAGGTGGATCGACCCAGCCGTGGGCCGGTACACGCCGGAGAACAGGTTGAACAGCGACGTCTTGCCGGCGCCGTTCGGCCCGATGATCCCGAGCAACTCGCCCTCGGCAACCTCGAGCGAGACATCGGCGACGATTTTCGCGCCGCCGATGTCGAGCCCGAGGTTGCGCGTGGCGAGGATCGGAGGGTTCATTCCTCGAGTCCGGCGTTCGCTCCTACTTGAACGGCGTGACGGGAGGCTGGACGTTGCCCGGCGACACGGTCTTCAGGACCTTGACCGCGAAGTGGCCGCCGGCGGCCGGCAGGAGCTGCACCTGGAACATCGGCTGCAGCATCGCGTGGTCCTGCGGGCGGATCCGCTGCTTGCCCTTCGGCGCGAGGAACTGCCAGCCCTCGAGAGCGGAGATCTGGTTGCCGGTGTCGGTGCCGCCCTTCTGCAGGGCCCGGCAGATCATCTGCGCGGTCACGAAACCGTCCGGAGTGAAGATGTTGGGCACCTGGTGCTGCTTCGCCATGTACTTGACGAGCCACGTGTTCACGGCGTTCTTCGGTGCGTTCCAGACGTAGTGCGAGATGAGCTTCACGCCCGGAACGAGCGGCCCGAACGTGTCGTAGATCTCGCGGTTCGCGAGGCCGGTGATGATGTCCATCTTCTGCGGCACTCCCTGCTGCTGGAGCGACTGCCACATGGCCGGACCGTTGGCGCCTGCCCAGGCGACGAAGACGACGTCGGCGCCGGAGTTCTTCAGCTGCTGCGCGTACGGCGTCAGGTCGGCGGCACCGAACGGGACGAGGATCTTCGAGACCGTATGGCCCTTACCGCCGAAGATGTTGTTGACGGCGACGAAGTTGCCGGCGCCGAACGCCGTGTCCTCCGCGAAGACGACGACCTTCTTGCCGGTCGACTTCGGTGGGAAGATGCCCGCCGCGTCGAGGACGTCCTGGATGCTCTGCCGGCCTGCCCGGAACGTGTTGCGGTTCAGGCCCGTGATCGCGTCAGACGCCGCGGCCGAGGAGATGTAGAGGATGTTGTTCTGGGCCGCCAGCGGGGCGAGCTGTAGGGCGATGCCCGACGACGCCGTGCCGGCGAGGATCTTGTATCCCTGCCCGATCAGATCCTTCGCGGCCGCAACGGCCTTGGCCGGGTCGGTCGCGTCGTCGACGAAGGTCGGATCGATCGTGTACCCGCCGCACTTGCCCTGCGTGTAGGCGAGACCGGCGTTGAAACCGTCGAACTCCTCCTGCCCGAAGGCCGAGAGACCACCGGTCTTCGAGTAGATGAACCCGACCTTGACGACATTCGCAGCCGATGCGCCCTGCGAGTCGACCCGCGCTGCCGCGGTGCTCGCAAGCCCTGCGCCGAGTGCGACGACGGTTCCGAGAACCGCGGCGCGCGTCCAGCGTCGTGTCATTTCAACCCTCCGAGTTCTGAGCCCCACCCGAATATGAGACCCGATTCAGGTGTCTTATTGCACGGACCCGCAGCGCCTGTCAAGGCCTGGAGGCGCCGGCGTACTCGTAGGCGCCGATGTCGGGGGCGCGTCCGCGAGGGCGGCCCGTGATGTCGGCCCGCGGTGCGTAGCGCCGGCTCGCCCGGTCGATCAGCGCCGTCGACCGGGACGTCGGCCTCGCACCCCGGTCGAGACCGGCGCGGTCGACGCGATCGGAGCCAGAGCAGCCCTTGCCGTTCAGGACGACGTTGCGGATCGACGCCTGTACCTCGCTGCAGACGTGGTTGCGGTCGGTGAGAAGCGCGATGACGTTGTTGGCGAGGATCGGACGGTTGCGCTTCGGCACGGCTCCGTAGAGCGAGCTCATGCGGATCGAGCCGGCGTAGCCGTCGACGCGGGGCGCGCCGCTCAGGATCGTGTTGTTCACGACGAGGACGTCGTGCGGCACGCGTCTGAAGCCGCGGCTGCCGATGATCATCGCGACCCGCACGCGGTAGCCGGGCACGCGAGGATCCGTTGCGAGAAACACGTTGTTCGCAATGCGTACGTCGTCGATCGCGTCTGTGAGATAGAGCTGGGCGCCGCCGCGCTTGTAGACGCCGAAGGTGTTCCCCACGACTCGCAGCTTTCGACCTGCGAACAACTCGATCAGATCCTGGTGCCCGCAGCGATTGCGGCCGATGCTGCAGGGAAGGGCGCGCTCGAAGCGGTTGCGCAGAAGCGTGAGTCCTGTCCCGAAGCGGCCGTGGATGAAGTCGCAGCCGAAGCAGTCGTGGAACCAGCTGTCGGCGACGAGCACGCGATCGGCGTGCTCCGGCATGAGGCAGTTCGACCACGCGGGCGACCGGTCGCCGCAGTGCGTGAAGACGGTCCGTCTGATTGCGACGTCGCTCGACCGCCACAGGTGCATCGAGACCGACCAGCGCGTGTGCTCGGCGGTCAGGCGCAGGTTTCGCAACACCACGTGCCGCGACTCGTCGACCTCGAGCAAGGCGTTGCCGCGGCGCGGCGTGATCGTGACGCCGGCGAGCGTCACGTGCTGCGTGCGGTCGAGGCGCACATGCTCCGCCTCGACGCCGGGCCCCCCGACGATCTCGAGGGGACGCACCCCGCGCGGCGGAACGACGAGCTCACGGTACGCGTGGGGCAGCAGGAGGATCGTCCCGCCCGCATCGCGCAGCGCCGCGACTGCGCTCCGGAACTGCTCGTCGCTCCGAACGAGGACAGGCGACGCGTACTCGGGCACGACCTCGAGGATGCGGCCGCGGTGGGCGACGAGCTCGAATCGCCGCTCGCCGACGTTGGCCCGCGTGTCGGACGCCCGAACGTCGAGCTCGTACATCCCGTCGGGCGGGCGCCACGCCCCGAACAGTCGATACCAGTAGACGCCCGGCTCGTGCGGGTGGTTCTGGCGCGTCGACGGCGCGTAGACCGAGGCGAACCGCCGGCGGGTGGGTAGCCGGAGCCGGAAGTCGGCGGCCGTCGTCCAGCCCCGCTCGACGCCGCCCTCATGGAGGAGGCGCCACTGCAGCAGTGCGGGCGCCACCGGCTCACCGGCCCACGCGCCCGCGACCGGAGGATCGGGCAGGTCGTACGCGTCCGCAAGCACCGCCACCCGCCCGTGCGGCGAGGGGACCACGACGATCTTCGCGATCCGGGGGCGCGTCGTATCGCGGTAGGGCCTGAGCGCGCCGGGCCGGAGCGGGTTCATGTACGACCCGCCGCGGAACTCGGCGAAGTGGACGTGCCCCCACCCCCGGTCGATCCAACCGAGCAGCTGATGGCGGGTCACCCAGGTGTGCCCGCTCACGGCCGGGACGATGTGCCAGTAGGCGAAGGAGTGCGAC
>JBGPLW010000123.1:0-7698 GCA_041486645.1 Gaiellaceae bacterium
CGAGAGAAGCGCTTCCGTGTACGGCATGATCGGCCGCTGGTAGAGCTCCTCCGCCGGCGAGAGCTCGACGAGCTTGCCGAGGTACATGACCGCGATCCGATCGCTCACGTGCCGCACGACGCCGAGGTCGTGCGCGATGAAGATGTACGTAAGGTGGAACTCGTCCTGGAGATCCTCCAGCAGGTTCAACATCTGCGACTGGATCGAGACGTCGAGCGCCGACACGGGCTCGTCCGCCACCACGAGCTTCGGCCGCAGCGCAAGCGCCCGCGCGATCCCGATCCGCTGCCGCTGGCCGCCCGAGAACTCGTGCGGGAACCGGTTGTAGTGCTCGGGCGACAGGCCGACCGTCTCGAGCAGCTGCTCAACCTGCGCCTTCCGCTCGCGCTTGTCGCCGAGCTTGTGAATCTTCAGCGGGTCGCCGATGATCGCACCGACCCGCTTGCGCGGGTTCAGCGACGCATACGGATCCTGGAAGACCATCTGCATCTGCCGCCGCAGCGGGCGCAGCCGGCGCGCACCGAGCTTCTCGATCGGCCGCCCCTCGAAGAGGATCTGACCGGCCGTCGGCTCGAGCAGCCGCACGATCGTGCGGCCGAGCGTCGACTTGCCACAGCCCGACTCCCCGACGAGGCCAAGCGTCTCGCCCTCGCGCACCGCGAAGCTCACGTCATCGACGGCATGCACCCGTGCGACCTCGCGCTGGAGAAGCCCCCGCCGGACCGGGAAGTACTTCTTGACGTGCTTGATCTCGATCAGCGGGGCGCCGCTCCCGTTCGCGCTCATGCGGCCTCCGGCGCCTCGCCGGCAATCGTCGCGTCACGGACCGCGCGCTTGACGTCGACGTCGAGCCAGCACCGGTCGAGATGCCCGGGCGCCTCGACGCGGTTCTCGAGGCGCGGTTCCTCCATGCACTTCTCGAAGGCGTGCGGACAGCGCGGCCGGAACTTGCAGCCCGGTGGCATGTTGATCACCGAGGGCGGCGCGCCCTTGATCGAGTGCAACCGCTCCGGCCTCGGCCGGTCGAGCCGCGGGATGGAGCCGAGGAGACCCCACGTGTACGGCATCTGCGGGTCGTAAAAGAGCTCCCGCGTCGCCGCGCGCTCGACCACCCGGCCCGCGTACATGACGATGATCTCGTCGGCGATGTCAGCGACAACGCCGAGATCGTGGGTGATCATGATCACGGCGGAGTTGAAGTCGTCCTTGAGTTGCGAGATCAGCTCGATGATCTGCGCCTGGATGGTCACGTCGAGCGCCGTCGTCGGCTCGTCGGCGATCAGGATCGACGGGTTGCACGAGAGCGCCATCGCGATCATCGCGCGCTGCCGCATCCCGCCCGAGAACTGGTGCGGGAAGTCGTCGACGCGCTGCTCCGGGTTCGGAATCCCGACCTGGCGGAGGAGCTCGACCGCCCGCCTCTGCGCGCCGCGCCTATCGGTCTTCTCGTGGATCTGGATCGCCTCGACGATCTGCTCGCCGATCCGGTACACGGGATTCAGCGACGTCATCGGATCCTGGAAGATCATGCCGATCTCGTTGCCGCGGTAGTTCTGCATCTCCGTGTCCGAGAGCTCGAGCAGGTTGCGACCCTGGTAGTTCACCTCGCCGCCGAAGCGCGCGTTGATGTCTCGCGTCAGGCCCATGACCGTCATCGCGGTCACGCTCTTGCCCGAGCCGGACTCGCCGACGATCCCGAGCACCTTGCCGCGTTCGAGCTCGAACGAGACGCCGTCGACGGCATGTACGACGCCGTCCTCGGTCGTGAAGTGCACCGACAGATCGTTGACCTCGAGCAGGCGCTCGCCCATTACGTCGGCCTGATCCGCGGATCGAGATACGCGTAGAAGAGATCGACGAGCACGCTGAAGATGGTGATGAAGAAGGCGCCGTACATGGTGACCCCCATGATCGGCGGCAGGTCGAAGTTGTTGATCGACTGGGCTGCGTACTGGCCGACGCCGTGCAGATCGAACACGGTCTCGGTCAGGATCGCGCCGCCGCCGAGCACCGAGGCGAAGTCGAGGCCGAAGAGGGTGACCACCGGGATCAGCGACGTCCGCAGCACGTGCTTGCGCAGGATCTGCCGCGGCGGCAGGCCCTTCGCCTTCGCGGTGCGAACGTAGTCCTCGTTGATCGTGTCGAGGATGTTGCCGCGAAGCACGCGACCGTAGAAGCCGACGAAGAGCACGGCCAGGACGATCCACGGCAGGAAGAGATGCCAGAACCACTGGAACGGGTTCGACGTGAGACCGATGTACTCGCCGTCCGGAAAGACCGTCGCGACGCCGCCCTCGGCGAAGTAGTACCGCGTGACGATCCCGAGCCAGAACACCGGCATCGAGATGCCGATCAGCGCAAGGACCGTGATGATGCGATCCGACCACCTACCCGCCCGGACGGCAGATATCACCCCCACGAGGATCCCGAAGAAGAGCCAGATAGCGCCCGCACCGATCGTCAGCGAGAAGGTTGCCGGCATTCCCTGCACGATCTGCGAGAGCACCGCCTGCTGGCTCGTGTACGACACGAGCTTGTTCGTGAACATCCGCTTCATCATCTGCCAGTACTGCACGTAGAACGGTCGGTCGAAGCCCCAGGCGTGCTCGATGTTGAGCACCAGCTGCGGGCTCGCGTTCTTGCCGGCAATCCGCTCCGCCGTTCCGCGCTTGCCGCCGCCCGGGGCGATGATGAAGATCGCGAAGACGATGAACGTGACGGCGATGCAGACGAGCAACGCGCCGATGATGCGTCTGACGAGGAACGCCAGCATCAGTGCTCCACCCTGACCTTCGCGCGCGGATCGAGTGCATCGCGGAGGCCGTCACCGAAGATGTTCAGCGACAACACGGTGAGCACGATCGCGATTCCCGGCGCCAGCGCAAGGCCGGGCCGCGTCACGATCAGCTCCTGGCCCTGCGAGATGAGCTTCCCCCAGGACGGCGTCGGGTCCTGCACGCCGGCACCGAGGAACGAGAGCGCAGCCTCGAGCACGATGTTGTTCGCGATGATCAGGGTGAAGAAGACGAGGACCGAGCTCATGATGTTCGGCAGCAGATCGGAGAACATCACGCGGAGCGGTGTTGCGCCCTGCGAGATCGACGCCTCGACGAACTCCTTCTCCCGCAGTGACAGGACCTGACCGCGAAGCGGGCGCCCGACGTACGGGATCAGCACGTACGAGATGACGAGCAGTGGGATCCAGATGCTGCCGCTCTGGATGTTCATGCCGAAGTGATGGAAGCCGTTGATCGCGAGCGCCGAGCCGAGAGCGATGCCGAGGAGGATCACGGGGAACGCATAGAAGAGGTCGAAGAAACGGGTGATGATGAAGTCGAGCCACCCCCCGAAGTAGCCCGCAAGCAGCGCGAGGACGACCGCGAAGAACACACAGATCGCCGAAGAGCCGATGCCGACGAGCAACGAGTTGCGCCCGCCGTAAAGGAGCCGGACGGCGACGTCCCGCCCGAGCCGATCCGCGCCGAGAACGTACTTGCCGCCCGCGGCGAACCACTGCGGCCCGATCGGGATCGACGCGACGAGCTTGCCCTTGATCACCCCGCCCTGTGACACGACGTCCCTTGGGACGCCGTGGATCGTGATCTTGTCGACCACGTGCTCATCGTTCGGCCCGGTATGTGCGACGTGATGCGCGTACACCGGCGCAAGAGCACACGCGATGACGATGACGAAGAACAGCGCAAGAGACGCGAACGCGAAGTAGTTCCGCCGCAGCCGGCGCCAGGCCAGGTACCACGGGCTCCGGCCACGAATCGTGCTCGCGCCTTCGGCGGCGGCCGGCGCGGCCGCGGTGTCGAGCGTGAACTCGCTCTCAGCCGGCTGTGTCACTCACCGCCTCCTCGCGAATAGTGCCGGGGGCGCCACGTTCGGCGCCCCCGGCCACATCCCAACGGTCGCGACTACTTCTTGCAGATCGTCGCGAAGTCGAACTGGTAATTCACGTGGAACACGTAGCAGCTCAGATCGACTTTGCTGCTGAAGGTGTCGATCCCCTGCTGGTTGATGTACGGAGCCCAGGCAGCCTGCTCCATGACCATCTTGTCGACATCGGCCCAGCCGTTGTTGATCGAGGTCGACAGACCCGACTGCTTCTTCAGGTCGGCGATCTTCGCGTTCACGGCCGAATCGTCGAAGTTCGAGTAGTTGTTGTTGTGCGTATCCGTGATGCGGTTGCCGTTCAACAACACGTCGAACCAGTCGAGCGGATGCGGGTAGTCCTGGAACCAGTCGGCAAAGCCGATCTGCGCCTTCGTCGCCTGGTTTCCGATGGTCGTCCAGTAGACGGCCGCGTTGATCTCCTTCAACTTCGCGTTGAGGCCGATCGACTTCAGCACCTGCTGGAGATACTGAGCCGCTTCAGGAGCACGCCGCGACTCGTTGTTGCTCGTCCACACGGTCACATCCGCGTTCGTCGCGCCGGCGGCCTTGATCAGCTCCTTGGCCTTCGCGACGTTGTACGGGTACAGGTTCAGCTTCTTGTACTGCGGATACGTCGGCGGAAGGACGTTCTGCGTCGGCGTTGCGAGACCGCCGTAAATGCGCACGAGCGCCTCACGGTTGATCGCATAGTTGACCGCCTGCCGCACCTTGAGGTTGTCGAACGGCGCGACGCGGGTGTTCATGAAGTAGTAGTACGTGTTCGCCGGCGTGTAGACCTTGATCTGGTCCGCGTACTTGCTCTGAAGCTCCGCGAGCCGGTCGTTCGGCGGCTGGTAGAAGTCGTAGTCATCCTGGCCCTGCAGGGTCCGGGTGAGTGCGACGCCTGCGTCGCCGAGGACCTCGATCGAGATCTTGTCCGGATTGCCGCTCGGCACGTTGCCGCCGAAGGCGCTCGCATCGAAGTTCGGATTCCGTTCCATGAGCACCGACTTGTTCGGCTTGTAGCTCGAGATCATGTACGGGCCCGACGAAGGCATCGGGTTCGTCGATGCGTCCTTCTGCGGCGAGTTGGCCGGCACAAGTGCGGCGAACTCGGTCGCGAGGATGTAGTTGAAATCACCCTGCGGCGCGGCGAGCTTGATCGTGATCTTCCCCGACGCGTCGTCGGCGGTGATCCCCGTGATGTGGCCCTTCTTCGTCTTGCTGAATGCGTCAGCGCCGACGATGTTCCCGAAGAAGCCGACACCCGGCGAGTCGATCTTGTAGTCGCGCTCGATCGACGCGGGGAAGTCGCTCGCCTTGATCGGCGTACCGTCGGAGTACTTCAGACCCTGACGAAGCGTCACCGTGTAGGTCAGGCCGTCTGACGACACCGTCGGCAAGTCCTGCGCGAGGTACGGGACGAGCGTCGCGCCGTCCGGGCCATTCACATGCTTGTACCCGAGCAGCGGCAAGTAGACGTTCCACATGATCGCCCAGCCCTGCACGGTGTACGACAGACCGGGATCGAGGAAGTCGATGCCGGTGTCGTACGCGATCTTGAAGTCGGGGAAGGTCTTGCCGCTCGACGACCCAGGGGTCGTGGTGCCGCCCCCCGACGCGGTCGTGGTCTTGCTGCCGCCACCGCCACACGCCGCCGCAAGGAACGCGAGGCCAACGGCGAGGGTCGCGGCTGTCACCAGCCACTTCCACCGGATCCTACGGTTCAAGACATACCTCCCGGTCTGGATTCCTTGTCGCGCGCGCGAGCAAACCCGCCTCCGGCGCGTGGGCATTGTTTCAGAGAAAGAACCATGAAAGCTAGTCAGAACCGTGATTGAAACTCGTTCAGAGCCGGAAGACGGCGTGGCGGCGGAGGCGCAGCTCCTCCGGCTCCCGCTCCTCGACCACGCCGTCCAGGCCGTCGTGCTGCGTCGCGTGGAGGATGCGACCGCCGCCGAGCCAGAACGCGACGTGATCGGCCGGCTCCCCGTAGGAAACGAGGTCGCCGGGCCGCGCCTCGGCCACCGGGGTGCCGGCGGCCTCCTGCTCGTCCGCGTCGCGTGGCACGAGCCGCCCGGCCGCACGGAAGCTCATGTGGACGAGGCCTGAGCAGTCGATGCCCTGGTCGGTCATGCCACCCCAGAGATAGGGGGAGCCGAGCAGCCTCCGGGCGGCCTCGAGGGGCTCTGCGGCCCGCGGCGCAAGCCAGGACGGGTCGGGCTCGCCGCCGAGGGCGTCGGCCCGGAGCCAGCCCGGGTAGTCGTACGCGGTGCGGACGCGGGCCCAGCCGTTCCGGGCCTCCTCGACCCGAAGCGGCTCGCCGGGCAGCACCTGGGAGACCTGCTCCGTCGCGTCGTCGGGGCCTGCCCGGAGCGGGGTCAGTTGGAAAACGAACGTATGTTCGCCTACGCTACCCGCCATGCAGCTGAGGCTAGACGCCGCGGATCGCCTCGTGGAGCTCGTCGAGGAGCGGCGGGGGCCGGTGGTCGCCGACGAGGCTGCCCGCCGGCTCTTCGCGCTCCGGCATGCGCCCGTCGCGCTCGCGCGCTCGCTCCTCGCCGAGGTCGTCGAGACCGACGCGCGGCTCGCATGGAACGGCGACTCGGTCGCGCTCGCCCGGCCGCTCGGCGTCGACCTTCTGCTCGAGGATGCGACTTACGTCGTCGTCGACCTCGAGACGACCGGCCTGCGCCCCGGCTCCTCCCAGATCTGCGAGATCGGCGCCGTCAAGATCGTGGGCTTCGAGGTCGTCGACGAGTTCGAGACGCTCGTCGACCCGCGCACCCCGCTCGGTCCGGCGATCACGGCGATCACCGGCCTCTCCGACCGGCAATTACGCGGAGCGCCGTTTGCACCCGTCGCGGTGCGGCGATTCATGAGCTTCGCGGGCGACGCCGTGCTCGTCGCGCACAACGCGCGGTTCGACCTCGCGTTCCTCGACCGCGAGACGGAGCGGCTGACCGGGTCGCGGCTCGCCGCGCCCGTCGTCGACACCGTGGCGCTCGCACGGCGCGTACTCGGAGGGCGCGTGCCGCGCGCGTCGCTCGCACAGCTCTCGCATTTCTTCGGCACCTCCGTGCAGCCGTGCCATCGCGCGCTTCCCGACGCGCAGGCAACTGCGGAGGTGCTGCTCGCGCTGATCGGGCTCGCGCAAGAGCGTGGCGCGCGCACGGTCGCCGAACTCGTCGCGATGTCGGCAACGCGGACACGGCGCGTGTTCGACAAGCGGCACCTCGCCTTCGGCGCGCCACCGCGGCCGGGTGTCTACCGCTTCTACGACCGGAACGACCAACTGCTCTACGTCGGGCGTGCACGTGACCTGCGTGCGCGGCTGCGCTCGTACTTCCGCTCCGACCGGCAGCGGCCGGCGGTCGAGGCTGCGCTCGCAGCCGTCGAGCGCATCGAGTGGCGCGTTCTCGGCTCCGAGCTCGAGGCTGCGCTCGAGGAACATCGACTGATCCGCGAGCTGCGCCCGCCCGCGAACGCACGGGTGTCGCGTCCCGATCGGTACGTGTGGCTACGCAAGCGCGGCGACGGCGTGTGCTCCTCCTCGCAGGAGACGCCGGTCGGGCCGATCCGCTCGCGGCGCCGCGCGCAACTCGCGGCGCGGGCGCTGCATGCAGACGAGCTCGCGCGACCGTCGCTTGCGCTGCCGCGTCTCCGCCGCCGGCTCTCGGAGTTGGCAGACGCGCGCCGCTACGAGGATGCCGCGCGGCTCCGCGACCGGCTGCAGGCGCTCGAGCGGGTGTGCAGCGAGCTCGAGCGGCTGGCCCGGCTGCGCTCGCTGCAACGCTGCATCGTCGCCCCCGCCGCGGA
>JBGPLW010000124.1:0-7655 GCA_041486645.1 Gaiellaceae bacterium
GCCGTGCTGACACCGCAGGAGGCGATCGAGCTCTTCGAGATCCTCAAGAACCTCGTTGCCGACGGCATGTCGGTGATCTTCATCACGCACAAGCTGAACGAGGTGCTCGAGATCGCCGACCGCGTGACGGTGCTGCGCCGCGGCAAGAGGGTCGACACGATTCCGCGCGAGGGAGCGACCGAGGCGAGCCTTGCGCGGATGATGGTCGGCCGCGAGGTTCTGCTGCGCGTCGACAAGCCGCAGGGAAAGCCGGGCGACACGCTGCTCGAGGTCGAGAACCTGCACGTCATCGACGACCGCGGCCTCGAAGCGGTGCGAGGTATTTCGTTCAAGGTTCGGGCCGGCGAGATCCTCGGGATCGCGGGCGTGGACGGGAACGGGCAGACGGAGCTGATCGACGCGATCACCGGGCTGCGCCGCTCGAGCTCCGGGCGCGTGTCCGTCATCGGACGCGACCTCACGCACGGGAGCGCCCATGAGTTTCTCCAGAACGGCGTCGGCCACATCCCCGAGGACCGGCACCGGCGCGGGCTCGTGCTCGAGTTCTCGCTGGCCGAGAACCTCGTGCTCCACGACGCCGGAAAGGAGCCGTTCGCAACGCGGGGCTTCCTGCACCTCGGCCAGATCCTCGCCTACGGCAAGAGGCTGCTCGCCGAGTTCGACGTCCGCGGCGGCAACGAGCGGACACGCGCATCGTCTCTCTCCGGCGGCAACCAGCAGAAGGTCGTGATCGCGCGGGAGGTGGCGCGCGACCCGCGCGTTCTGATCGCGGCTCAGCCGACGCGCGGGCTCGACGTCGGCGCGATCGAGTTCGTGCACCGCCGGCTCGTCGAAGAGCGTGACGAGGGACGCGCCGTTCTGCTCGTCTCGCTCGAGCTCGAGGAAGTGCTCTCGCTCGCCGACCGCATCCTCGTCATCTACGAGGGGCAGATCGCCGGCGAGTTCGCTCCGAGCGCGACGGAGCAGGAGCTCGGGATCGCGATGACCGGCGGCACGAGAGAGGCGGCGGCGGTTTGACCGTTCCGCCCGACGAGCAGCCGGCCGCCGAGCCGAGCGCGGCGGAGCGGCTCGCGTTCTACCACCGCGCCGGCGGCCTCGTCACGCCGCTCTTCACGGTGCTGCTCGCATTCTTCGCGGGCGGGCTCGTCGTGCTCGCGACGGGGCACAACCCGCTCCGCACGTACAAGGCCGTCTGGGACGGCACGGGCCTGAACTGGTTCTTCGAGTTCGGCCACCACCACATCACCATTCCGTTCACGCATCACCACGTCTTCTTCTGGTGGAACACGGACA
Organism: Gaiellaceae bacterium; assembly: GCA_041486645.1. Classification (GTDB taxonomy): domain Bacteria; phylum Actinomycetota; class Thermoleophilia; order Gaiellales; family Gaiellaceae; genus Palsa-739. Next base: position 1,294 of record JBGPLW010000124.1, read on the forward strand.
CGAACGGCCTCGCCTCCTACAACCTGACGCAGACCGCGATCCTGACGACGACGCTGATCTGCACGGGTCTCGCCGTCGCATTCGCGTTCCGTTGCGGCCTCTTCAACATCGGCGGCCAGGGCCAGTACATGACCGGTGCGATCGTCTCCGTGTGGGTCGGCTCGTCCTGGGCGGGCATGACGCAAGGGGTGCACGTGTTTCTCGCGATCGCGCTCGCGATGGTCGCCGGTGCGGGCCTCGCGGCAGTCGCAGGGTTCCTGAAGGCGACCGTCGGCGCACACGAGGTGATCACGACGATCATGCTCAACTGGATCGCGTACTGGACGGGCAGCTTTCTCTTCGGCCGCGGTGGTCCGCTGCAGAACAGCACCGACATCTCTGTCCCGATCTCGAACGACGTGACGCCGCACGGCAAGCTGCCGACGTTCTGGGGGAACCCGCAGCTCCAGGCGCTCCATGTCGGGCTCTTCATCGCGCTCGGCGCGCTCGTCGTCTTCTGGCTCACCTTGAACCGCACGACGCTCGGCTACCAGGTGCGCGCGGTTGGGTTCAACCCGGAGGCGGCGCGCTACGGCGGCATCAACGTCGCGCGCAACTACGTCTACGCGATGGCGATCTCGGGCGCGTTCGCCGGGCTCGGCGGCGCGATCGACATCCTCGGCTGGCAGTACCGGCTCGGCGTCCTCGACATCCAGGTGTCGAACATCGGGTTCATCGGCATCGCCGTCGCGCTCCTCGGCCGCAACACCGCGGTCGGCGTCGGTCTTGCCGCGCTCTTGTTCGGCTCGCTCGTCAACGGCACGTCGACGCGCGGCCTCGACCCGTCCGTCTTCCCGCCGCAGCTCGCCGGCAACCTGACGCTGATGATCCAGGCGCTCGTACTGCTCTTTGTCGGCGCCGATGTCCTCATCCTCTACGTCTGGCAGGCGCGACGGAAGATCGGGCTCGGCCGCAGGAGTGCAGCGCCTGAACCGGAGATCGTCGCGTGAGCGCCGCGGCCGCCACGATCGACCGGGTCTCGCGCACGCCGCGCGAGGTTGCGCGCGCCGGGATGGTGCTCGGCACGCTCGCGTTCTTCTTCACGCTGCCGCCGCTTCACACGCACGCGAAACTCGTGCCGCTCCTCGTCGGCCTTCTCGCGATCGCGTGCGGCATCTGGGCTGTGACGCGCGGCGTGCGCCGGATGGGCTGGGGCGCGATCGCGATGGGTCTGATCGGGATCGGGCTCGGCGTGCTCGCGACCAACTCCTCGAACGACCACCTGACCCAGGTCGTATCGTGGGGCGCGCTCATCGGCTCGACACTCGCCTGGGCGACGCCGCTCGCCTACGCCGCCGTGGGCGGCATGATCAACGAGCGCAGCGGCGTCGTGAACATCGGCCTCGAGGGGATGATGCTCGCGGGGGCGTTCTTCGGCTGCCTCGGCGCCGACAAGTTCGGCTCGTGGGAGATGGGCGTCGTCACGGCGGCCGTGGCGGGCGCGGGCTTCGCGCTTGTCCATGCGTTCTTCGCCATCCACCTTCGTGCCGACCAGATTGTCGGCGGCACTGCGATCAACTTCCTCGCGCTCGGGGTCACCGGCTACTTCTTCATCCAGGTGTACGGCGACAACGGCACGCCGGGCAACCTCGCGCGCATCCCGAACATCCACATCAGCGGGCTCGGGAAGCGCTCGTTCTTCGGGCAGTCGATCGGTGACCTCAACCTCATGATCTGGCTCTCGTTCGTGCTTCTGTTCGTCGCGTGGTTCGTCCTCTTCCGCACGTCGATCGGGCTCCGCCTGCGCGCCGTCGGCGAGCACCCGCGGGCCGCCGAGACCGTCGGCATCTCGGTCTACAAGACGCGCTACGTCGCGGTCGTCATCTCCGGCATCCTCGCCGCGCTTGGCGGCGCGTACCTCTCGATCGGCTTCGTCGGCTCGTTCAACGAAGGAATGACGAACGGCCGCGGCTTCATCGCGCTCGCCGCCGTGATCTTCGGCAACTGGCGCCCGTTCGGCGCCTACGCGGCCGCCGTGCTGTTCGGCGCGTCGACCGCGCTCTCGTTCCGGCTCGCAACGTATTCCGACTCGGCCGCTGTCGCCTTCCAGGCGCTGCCGTACGTGTTGACGCTCATCGCGGTCGCCGGCGTAATCGGCCGCTCGATTCCTCCCGCTTCCGTTGGCAAGCCGTACGCGAAGCAGTAACCACCGCGCCTCGTTGGCGGTGCTCCTCGGGTTCCTGGCCGTCGCGGCCGTGCCCGCCGCCGTCGTGCTCTCGCAGCAGACGGCCGGCGTGCGCCTCCTGGACGCGGTCTGGGCGATCCCGGTCGCTCTCGCCAGCGGGCTCGCCTCGCTCCTCTTCTCGCGCGGCGCGGGCGGGCGCATCCGCTGGACGCTCGAGCGGGCAGGCGGTTTCGGGCGCATCCGGCTCGGGCGCGTGCTCGGCGTCGCCGGCATCTGCGTCGCCCTCTCCGCGTCGGTCGCCGTGGGTTTCTACGAGCTTCTCCTGCGCCTCGAGGGCTAGTGACGGCCGGCACTACAATGACCGGCTGAGTGTTCGAGATCGGCAACAGTCTGCGTGAAGCGCGCGTACGCCAGGGGCTCGACTACAGCCAGGTCGAGCTCGCGACGAAGATCCGCGCGAAGTACCTCCGCGCGCTCGAGGAGGAGCAGTTCGAGGTCCTCCCGACCGGCACGTACATCAAGGGGTTCATGCGGTCGTACGCCGACTTCCTCGGGTTGGACGGCGAGCTCTACGTGGACGAGTACAACTCGCGCTACGTCGCCGAGGGCTTCGACGACATGCCGCAGCGGCGGCCGCGGATCCGGCAGGAGCGCACGGTCGACCGGAAGGTCGTCGTCTTGGCGCTCTTCGGCATCGCGGCGCTGACGGCACTCGTGATCGTCGCCTGGAAATTCGGGGCCGGCGACACCTCGACCTCGACGCCGGCGGTCGTGACGCAGCCGAAGTCTGCGGCGCCGAAGGGGCTCCGCTTCGTCGGGCTCGGCAAGGGCACGTATCTCGAGATCCGACGGGGCTCGTCGGTCGGCCAGGTCGTCTTCCAGGGGACGCTCCGCCCCGGCGACAAGCAGTTCATCGTGGGCACGCGGTTCTGGCTCTCCGTGCGGCGGCCGAGCGGTGTCCGCCTCACGCTCGCCGGCAAACCCGTAGCGCTGCCCGCGCATCGCAACCTGCACGTCGTCGTCACACCCTCGAAGACCGACCGCGTCACCGGTTGAGCCGGCCGCGCGCCGTCGTCGTCGTCACGGGCAGCGAGCTCGTGCGCGGCGAGCGAACCGACCTGAACGGACCGTTCCTCGCGAGCGAGGCGCTGCGGCTCGGGCTCGAGCCTGCCCGCATCGCGATCGTCGGCGACGCCCCGGAGGAGCTCGAAGCGACGCTCCGGGACGCCCTCTCCGGCGCCGACGCGGTGCTCGTCTCGGGCGGGCTCGGCCCGACGCACGACGACCGCACGGTCGAGTTCGTCGCGAAGGCGCTCGGCGTCGGGCTGCACGTCGACCCGGAGCTCGAGGCCCAGATCGAGTCGGTTTCGCGCGCGACCGCCGTGCGGCTCCGCCGCGACTACGCAGACTTCGCCGCGGGCGTGACGAAGCAGGCGACGATTCCGGAAGGGGCGATCTCGCTCGGCCTCGCAGGCACCGCGCCGGGGCTTCTCGTGCCGCGCGAGAACGGGCGCCTCGTCGTCGTGCTGCCGGGGCCGCCGAGCGAGCTGAAGCGGTTGTGGCCGAATGCGCTCGAGATGCCTGCCTTCCGGTCGCTGCTCGCACGCACCGCGCCCCCCGGCCGTCGCGTGCTCCGGCTGTTCGGCGTGAGCGAGTCGGCGGTCGCGCGCGCGCTCGCCGACGCCGGCGGCGACGGCGACGGAGTGGAGGTGACGATCTGCGCGCGCGACTTCGAGATCCACGTCGACCTCGTCGTGCAGCCCGGAGCTGAGGCGCGCGCCGACGCGCTCGAGGCCGCGTTCGTGCCGCCGCTCGAGCAGTGGCTCTACGGGCGTGACGAGCGCGGCATCGAGGAGCACGTGCTCGACCTCTGCCGCGCGCGCGGACTGACGATTGCGACGGCGGAGTCGTGCACGGGCGGCCTCGTCGCCGCACGGCTCACCTCGGTGCCCGGGTCGAGCGACGTCGTGCTCGGCGGCGTCGTCGCATACGCGAACGGCGTCAAGGAGGCGGAGCTCGGCGTGCCGGCGGAGCTGATCGAGGCGCACGGCGCCGTGTCGGCGGAGGTCGCGGCGGCGATGGCGCGCGGCGCGCGCGAACGGCTCGGCGCCGCCGTCGGGGTGTCCGTGACGGGCGTGGCCGGCCCCGGCGGTGGCACTCCCGAGAAGCCCGTCGGGCTCGTCTACGTCCATGCGGAAGGGCCCGACGGCGGGGTCGGCCGCGAGCTCAGCTTCCCGGGCGATCGCGCGTCCATCCGCGCACGCTCGGTCGTGATCGCGCTTCACCTCACGCGCACGCTTCTGACACGAAGCTCTGACGAAGCCGCATGACCTCCCCGGCTAGCGTGACCGGCGATGAGCGGTTGCGCCTCTTCCTCGGGCTCCGCCTGCCCGAGCCGGTGCTCGACGCGTGCGAGGCGTGGCAGCGCGCGCACCTCGGCGGCGTGCGCGTCGTGCCGCGAGAGCACCTGCACGTCACGCTCGCGTTCCTCGGCCACCGGCCCGCCGGCGAGCTCGACGCCATCGTCGAGGAGCTGCGGGCGGCCGCGGCCTCGGCCCGGCCGGACCTGCGTCTCGCCGCGGCCCGCTACCGAGAGACGCGGAGCGTCGCGATGCTCGTGCTCGACGACGTCGGCGGCGGCGCCACCGCGCTCGCCGAGGACGTCCAGGGCCGCCTCGAGGCCCTCGGCGCCTACCGCCGGGAGGGCCGGCCCTGGCTGCCGCACCTCACCGTGGGGCGCTTCAGGGCCCGTCCCGGGCTCCGGCTCGACCCGCCGCGCCTCGGGGAGGCGATGGGAACGTTTGTTCCGTCCGACGCGGCTGCTTACCTGTCACGACTGCATCCCAAAGGGGCGCAGTACGTCGTACTGGAGTCGATCCGCCTAGGAGGCTGAGAATGGACAAGCACGAAGCACTGGACGTCGCCCTCGGGCAGATCGAGCGCCAGTTCGGCAAGGGCTCGGTCATGAAGATGAACGACCGCGCGGCCGTCTCCGTCGGCGCCGTGTCGACGGGGTCACTGGCTCTCGACCTTGCACTGGGGATTGGTGGTCTGCCACGCGGCCGCATCGTCGAGGTGTTCGGCCCGGAGTCGTCCGGCAAGACGACGCTCGTCTACCACGTGATCGCCGAGGCGCAGCGGCGCGGCGGCATCTGCGCGTTCATCGATGCCGAGCATTCGATGGACCCGGCGTACGCGAAGCGCATCGGCGTCGACATCGACAACCTCCTCGTCTCGCAGCCCGACACGGGCGAGCAGGCGCTCGAGATCACCGAGCTGCTCATTCGCTCGGGCGCGCTCGACGTCGTCGCGATCGACTCGGTCGCCGCGCTGACGCCGAAGGCCGAGATCGAGGGCGAGATGGGCGACAGTCACGTCGGCCTGCAGGCGCGGCTCATGAGCCAGGCGCTGCGCAAGCTCGCCGGCACGCTCAACCGCACCGACACGATCTGCCTCTTCACGAACCAGCTGCGCGAGAAGATCGGCGTCATGTTCGGCAACCCGGAGACGACGCCGGGCGGCCGCGCGCTGAAGTTCTACTCGTCGGTCCGCCTCGACATCCGCCGCATCGAGACGCTGAAAGAAGGCACGGAGGCGTTCGGCAACCGCGTGCGCGTGAAGGTGGTGAAGAACAAGGTCGCGCCGCCGTTCAAGCAGGCCGAGTTCGACATCATCTACGGCACCGGCATCTCCTGGGAAGGCACCGTGCTCGACACGGGGCTCGAGCGGAAGATCGTCACGAAGTCGGGCTCGTACTTCAGCCTCGGCGACGAACGGCTCGGCCAGGGTCGCCAGAACGCGACCGCGTTCCTCAAGGAGCATCCCGACGTCACGCAGGAGATCCTCCAGCGGATCCAGCTGGACCTCGGGCCGGAGCAGATCGTCTCCGCGCGGCTCCTGCCGGTCGTCGAGGAGGCGGCCGGAAACGGCGCGGGCAAGAAGGCCGCGAAGGCTGCGGCCGCCGCGGCGGTCGTCGCTGCGAACGGGGCCGAGCCCGAAGCGGACGTAGAGGCCGAAGAAGCGGCGTAATGGCCAAGGCGCCGCTTGCGGCGCCGCTATCAGGATGTGCGGGCTTTGCCCGCACATCCGTCGGAAATGACCGGTCGACACGATCGAATGCCAACCAGGTACGCGCGAACCATTACCGCGCTGCGCGAGCTGCCGCGGGGGAAGGTTGAGGTTGACCTCGACGGCAGGC
>JBGPLW010000125.1:0-7547 GCA_041486645.1 Gaiellaceae bacterium
GAGGTTCTCCGTTCCGACGAGCGCCTCTGCCTCGACGAGCACCGGCTCGATCAGGTCACGCGGGACCACCGCGACGCCGTCCGCGTCACCGACGACGTAGTCGCCGGTCGCGACCGTCACTCCCTCGATCACGATCGTGTGCCCCCACTCGAGCACCTCCCAGCGGGAGACCGCGTCTTGCGGTGTGCGGTAGCGCGCGAACACCGGCAGACCCGACGCACGGACGAGGTCGACGTCCCGGCAGCCGCCGTTGATCACGACGCCGGCGACGCCGTGCGCGACGAGCGAGACCGCAGAGAGCTCGCCGAAGTGCGCGCATGTCGTATCGCCGGTCTCATAGACACCGACGTGACCCGCGGGCACCGCCCCGAGCATCTCGAGGATGCGGCGAATCGACACGTCGGGGTCGATCGAGTGATTCGTTCTCCCCTCGACGGCGAACGCAGGGCCCGCGACGCGCGCGCCCGGCTCGAGCGGGACGACCTCGGACGGCAACGTCTGGTGTCGGTGACCGAGGTCGTCCATCACGTCGGTCAGCGCGGCGGTGTACACCGCGGAGAAACGTCTGCGCAGCTCGTCCGCGGCGCTACGTTGCAAAGCGCGCTCCCGTCCCGCAGTCGACAGCGAGCGTCGCGCCGGTGATCGCCGACGCGTGGTCGCTGAGCAAGAACACGACGGCATTGCCGATCTCGCGCGGAGAGGCCATGCGCCCGAGCGGGATGCTCGCGAGGACGCTCTGCAGCGTCGCAGCCGCGTCGTCCTGGAGGCCGAGCCACTCCTGCACGAGACGGGTGTCGGTGTAGCCGGGAGCCACCGCGTTGACGCGCACGCCGGCGGGCGCATAGTCGAGCGCGAGCGAGCGCGTGAGCCCTTCGAGGCCGGCTTTCGCGGCCGCGTAGGGAAAGAAGCCTCGCAGCGTCAGTTGCGCCTGGATCGAGCTGATGTTGACGATCGCGCCGCGGCGCGCAACGAGTCCCGGCAGTGCTGCCTTCGCGAGCATCCACGCGGCCTTGAGGTCGACGGCGAAGACGGAGTCCCAGTCGTCCTCGGTCATCGCCACGGCATCGAAATACGCGTTGATGCCTGCGTTGTTGACGAGGCCGTCGAGGCCGTCGAGAGCCTGCTCCGCGTCGGCCACGGCGCGCTCGACCTCCGCGAGCGAACGCACGTCGCACGTGAAGAAATGCGCCGTGCCGCGTTCGGCGAGGCCGGCGGCGGTGTCGGCGCCGGCGGTGTCGATGTCGAGGAGCGCGACCGCACCTCCCGCCTCGACGACCGCCTCGGCGATTCCCGCGCCGATCCCGCGCGCCGCGCCGGTTACGAGGACGGACTTGCCGGCGAGCATGCTCACGCGAAGACGAGCGCCTGATCGAGGTCGAGCCAGAACGGCGGGAAGTAGCAGGGCGTGGGCGTGAGCGGCAGCACTTCGTCCCGTACCTGGACGCCGAGGCGGTCGCGCATGAACGCACGGCGTGCGGTGATGCGCGCCCACAGCTCCGGATGCCGCGACTCGAGCGCAGCTCGCAGTCCGGCGTCGCCGATCGCCACGGTGTCCTCGCAGTTCGCGGTCCACCCGGGGCGGATCCCCGTCGGGATGATGTCGCTCTGGATGACCATGCCGCTCGCGATCGGGTCACTCGACCCCGCGCGGATCGGCGAGTCGAGCCACTCCTCGTAGTGGATCAGGTGACCGGGGTTGAGCGACGAGGCGAACGCCTCTCCTTCGAGCAGCTCCGTGATCGTCTGGAAGACGTCGCCCCCGCTGACACCGAGCTCGAGGCTTTCGTACCACGTCGCCATCGCGCGCCAGTACGGCACCGCGAGCCCGTCCAGGAAGTTCTCGCTCTGCGCTCCGAGTTTCGTGTCGGGCGCCGCGACGAGCCCGCCGCGCGCGCAGTTCCCGCCCCAGAGGCCGACTCCCGCGATCGCTGCGTCGCCCAGTTCGAACCGCCGCGACGTCGGGCTCCGCAGCCCGACCGCAACGTCGGCACCCGCTGAGAGAACCGGGTGATAGCTGAGCGGCTCGCCGCCCCACGCCACGCCGTGGAACGTCTCCCGTTCGCTCACGCCGGGCCGCGCAGCGCGAAGGATCTCCATCACGTACGCCGAGCAGCGCGAAGCGCCCCACTCGAACACGGCGATCTGATCCGCGGAGCAGAACGACCGGAGACCGGAGCGCGGGCTCGTCAGCGCCGGTGTCACGTCGACCACGAGCTCGGGGCTGCCGGCGATCTCCCGCAGCGTGTCGACGACGAACGCCGGCGCGAAGATCGGAGCGAACGTCCCGCTCGACTCTCCCGGCAAGAGCGCCTTCCAGCCGACGACGCCGATGCGGTCGCCCTTGCTCACGCCCGCGTCTCGGAGGGCCTGCTCGACCGTCGGCCCGCCGCTCCGGTCGATGCCCATCAGGCTCAGCGTCGGGCAGAGGATCGTGTCGACGTCGATCGGGACGATCGGGATGTAGCCGATGTCCTCCTTGCCGAGCAGGAGCGTCCGCCGGCCGCCCTGCCCGAGCACGAGCAGGACTTCCTCGAAGCGCGGGTCGAGGTTGCAGAGAAATACGAGGCTCGCCGCGTGCTCGCGGTCGCCGTAGACGACGACCTGATCGACGTCGACCGCGGCCAGGAGGGTTGCGATCCGCTCCTCGAACTCGGCGGCCTCGACGGCCGGCAGCGTCTCCGGGACGTCGAGCGGCGGCATCCCGACTTCGGTCAGCTGGATCGGTCGCGTCACGGTGTTCCCTTCGTTCGCGGGCGGATCTTGACACCCCACGACGAGCGGCGTACGGTCGCACGTCAGGTCGCATGGTGACCATACAACCTTGGCAACGATGACCAGCGCCACCCCGGGTCGCGCTGCTCGGCCGCCGCGGAAGCGGCGCCTCGGCCCGGTCCAGTCCGTGAAGTTGAGCGACCAGGTGACCCGGATCCTCGCCGGCAGGATCGTCAACGGCGACATCGGCGTCGACGACGTGGCCCCGACCGAGCAGGACGTCTGCGCCGAGTTCGGCGTCTCGAAGACGACGGCGCGCGAGGTGATCGGCGCGCTCGCCTCCCGCGGGCTCGTCACCGTGCGCCACGGGCGCCGGATGGAGATCCGCCCGGTCTCCGAGTGGAACCACCTAGATCCCCTGCTGCTCGAGCTCAATCACGATCCCGAGAGCGTGCGCCGGACGCTCGGCGACCTGCACGAGCTGCGGATGCTGCTCGAGCCCGAGATCGCCGCACGTGCTGCGCTGATGGCGAGCGACGAGCAGCTCGAGCGCATGCGGCACGCACTCGAGCGGATGGAGGAGCTGCAGGACGACTCCGACGCGTACGTGGAGATCGACGTGGACTTCCACAGCGAGCTCGCGTCGGCCACGGGCAACGTCGTGCTCGCGTTCGTGCTCGATTCGGTGCGCGAGCTTCTGCGCGTGAGCAGGCGCGTCACGAACTTGATCAACGCGATGCCGGAGGCGACCGTGGCACACCGGCGGATCTTCGAGGCGGTCCTCGCCCGCGAGCCGGAAGCGGCTCGCGAAGCGATGCGCGCACATCTACTCACGGTGACGGAGGTATGGGCTCCGGGCAGCTCCGACGCGGCGATCGAAGCTGCCATGCACCACCGCGACCGAAAGGAGCTTCGCCGGATCGGTTGAGGCGGAACACGACCGGCCGTCGCGCTCTTCGGCGGGGCGGGCAACTATTCCAGGAGGTGGCAGGGGAATGGGCTTGGATGCAGCAGTGCCCCCGATCGGGGGCGCAATGGGCGGCGCAGAAGTCGCCGAGACGGAACTTCAGGCGGGAGCGATCGGCTTCTGGGGCAACATGGTGCAAGCGGTCACGCACATCGCCCCGGGCCTGAACGTCCTGCTCGGCCTCACCTTCATCGTCAGCTTCGCCGGTGTGACGGCGCCGATCGCGTATCTGCTCGGCGGCATCATCTGTCTCGGCGTCGCGATCGTCCTGACACAGCTCGCCAAGGAGTTCACGGGAGCGGGCGGCTACTTCCTCTACATCAGCCGCACGATCGGGCCGCGGTTCGGCTGGCTCACGACGTGGCTCTACTTCCTCTACGACCCGGTCGCGATCGGCGTCGTCTGCGCGTTCACGGGCTCGCTCGTGCACGACACGCTGAAGGCCCAGTACGGCTGGAACGTCCCGTGGTGGGTCGTCTTCGCCGTCCTCGTCATCTGCGTGACGGCGTTCACGCTGTTCGGGATCGCTCTGTCCGTGAAGGTCATGCTCACGCTTGCGGCGGTCGAGGTGGGCGTGTTCGTCGCGTTGATGATCTCCGGTCTCGTGTCGCCGGGCCCGGGTGGCTTCAACTTCAGCTCCTTCAACCCGAGCAACATCCCGAGCGGCAACGGGTTGTATCTCGGCATCGTCTTCACGATTCTTGCGTTGTCGGGCTTCGAGTCGGTGGCGCCGCTCGGCGAGGAGACGGAGAACCCGAAGCGCAACCTGCCGCTCGCGATCGTCGGCTCGACAATCCTCGTCGCGGTCTTCTACATGCTCGTCAACTGGGGCGTGCTCGTCGGGCACGGAACGGCAGACATCAAGAACTTCACGAGCGCCGACCAGATCTTCGGCCTCGGTCGCCGGCTGTGGGGCGGAGCCTGGATCATCATCCTCATCGCCGCTGTCAACTCCGGGCTCGCGGTCTGCATCGCGATCCAGAACGCGACCACGCGCGTTCTCTTCGACATGGGCAGGGTGAGAGCGCTGCCGCCCATCCTCGCGCAGGTGCATCCGCGCTACCGGACGCCGTGGAACGCGATCTGGCTGCTCAGCGGGGTCACCCTCGCGATCGGGCTCGGGCTCGGCGGGTGGCTCGGCCCGGTGAAGACGTTCGGGATGATCGGGATCATGCAGACGCTCGGCCTGATCATCGTCTACTGCATGGGCAACATCGGCGCGATGCTCTTCTACGGGCGTGAGAAGAAGGACCAGTTCAACATCGTGCTGCACGTCATCGTCCCGGTCCTGACCACGCTCGCGCTGGCCTGGGTCTTCTGGAAGAACGTGGAGACGCTGCACCCGTTCAATCCGAAGAACGCGTTCGACTACAGCCCACTCATCGTCATCATCTGGACGGTCATCGGGCTTGGGATCGTGGTCTGGGCGAGCCGGACGGGGAAGGAGGACTGGCTCAAGAGAGCGGGCGAGTCCGCGCATCTCCGCGCCGAGACGGCGGCCGAGGCTGCACATCGGCCGGCCCTGTAGCCGGAGGCTCGAGACGCCGCCGGGGACGCACGCGCGTTCCCGGCGGCGACGCTCATGACGACCGAGATGGAACGCAAGGACCTTGCCGGGCTCGGGGTGGCCGTCACCGGCGCCGCCGGAGACCTCGGCGGTGCGATGGCGCTCGAGCTGGCAGGCCGGGGCGCGCACGTGACGATGCTCGACCGGGTTTCGGAAGGCGACGCCACCGAGCGAATCGCGGCGGTCAGAGCCGCAGGCTCGTGCTCGTACCTGCAGGTGGACGTCACCGACCGTGCCGGGATCGACGCGGCGCTCGCCGCCGTCGAGCCGCTCGACGTCGCGATCGGCAACGCGGGAATCGTGGAGGCTGCGCCGTTCCTCGAGGTGTCGCAGGCGCAGTGGCAAGCGCATCTGGACGTCAACGTGACCGGGTGCTTCAACGTCGGCCAGGCCGCGGCACGGCTGATGGCAGAACGCGGAACGCGCGGGCAGATCATCTTCACCGGCTCATGGGTCGGTGAGATCCCGTGGCCCGAGATCTCGGCCTATTCGGTGTCGAAGGCGGGCGTGCGGATGCTCGCACGCTCGATGGCGCGAGAGCTCGCCGCGAACGGGATCCGGGTGAACGTCGTCGCCCCGGGGATCGTGATGGCCGGCATGGCGCGGCGCCAGTACGAGACCGACCCGGAGTACGCGAAGCGAGCCTCGATGGTGATCCCGCTCGGCGAGTTCGGGACCGCAGAGCAAGTGGCGAAGGCGACGGCGTTCCTCTGCTCCCCCGACTCCGCGTACATGACCGGCTCCGTCTTGCTCGTCGACGGTGGCGCGTCTCTCTTCCAGTTCGCAGAGTGATGGAGATTCTCGACGGCATCCACCGCATCGACGCTGAAGTCGGCGGCCGTCCGCTCTACCTCTTTCTCTTTCTCGGCGAGCGCAATCTTCTGCTCGACGCAGGCTGTGCATCGACGGTCGACGAGTTCGTGCTGCCGTACCTCGAGAGGCTCGGCCTCTTGCCGCGGGACCTCGACCTGCTTGTGATCACGCACTCCGATCTCGACCATCAGGGCGGCGCGCACGGACTCGCACGCGCAAATCCCGAGCTCACGGTCGCCTGCGGTGCGCTCGACCGCGAGCTCGTCTCCGACCCCGACGCGATCATGGCGCGTCGTTACGACGCGTTTCGCCTCGAGCACGGCATCGCGTACGACGACGAGTCGGCGGCGTGGATGCGCAGAGAGTGCGGTCTGCCGCAGCGGGTCGACTCCGTCTTCGCCGGAGGCGAGACGATCGAGGCCGGCCCCGGCGGTGAGCTTCGCGTCCTCCATGTTCCCGGCCATTCACCTGGTCACGTCGCTCTGCACGACACGCGAACGGGAGCGCTGTTCAGCGGCGACTGCGTCCAGGGATCCGTCTACCTCGGGCTCGACGGGACGCCGAAGCTCTGCCCGACCTACACGGACGTCGACCCGTACGTCCAGACGATCGATCTCGTCGAGGCGCTCGCGCCGAGCGAGCTGCACGGCTGCCACTGGCCCGCCGCCCACGGCGACGGCGTGCGTGCGTTCCTCGACGAGAGCCGCGCGTACGTCGAGCACCTCGACGGGCTCGCGCGAGCCTGCTTCGCCGAGTCTCCGGAGGGCCTGACGGTCCGCGAGCTGATCGAGCGCGTCAACGAGCGGCTCGACGTGCCGTGGGAGCCCGGACTCGCACAGGAGCTCGTCTACAGCCTGCATGGCCACGCCGAGCGGCTGGCCGAACGCGCAGGGCGGAACGCAGACGGGTATGTCGTCTACCGCGCGAAGGAGAGCCCGTGAAGATCACACGTATCGACACGCTCCGGCTCGACGAGTTCCCGAGCCTCGTGCACGTTCTCGTGCACACTGACGAGGGTCTCGTCGGGCTCGGAGAGACGTTCTTCTTCGCCGACGCGGTCGAGGCGCACGTGCACAGCGTCGCCGGCGCCCTGCTCGGCGAGGACGCGGGCCGTATCGAAGCGCACGCGCGCGCGCTGCGCGGCTACGTCGGCACGGCCGGTAGCGGCGCCGAGATGCGGGTCGCCTCCGCCATCGACATCGCCTTGTGGGATCTCTGCGGTCAAGCGGCCGGGCAGCCGCTCCACCAGGTCCTCGGCGGCGCGTGCCGCGATTCGATCCGCACCTACAACACGTGCGCGGGCTACCGCTACATCCGCGACGAGAGCGGCCAGGCGGTCATGAACTGGGGGCTTCCGAGCGGCGACGCAGAGGGCCCGTACGAGGATCTCGATGCGTTCCTCAATCGCGCCGACGAGCTGGCCCGCGACCTCCTCGCGCAGGGCATCACCGGGATGAAGATCTGGCCGTTCGACCCGTACGCCGAGGC
>JBGPLW010000126.1:0-7524 GCA_041486645.1 Gaiellaceae bacterium
GACGCCGGCGAGCTGCTGGAGCGCTGGCCGATGGGGCCTCACTCGCGGTAGCCGGCGATCGGCGGCGGCGGCGACTCCTCGAGCTGGGCGGCGACGAGCTGGTTGATCGCGGCGGCGCCTTGCGGGAAGGCGTAGTTGATCTTGACAAACGGCGCCCACTTGTCGGGCAGGGCGTCTTCGGGGAAGATCGCCTCGACCGGGCATTCGGGTTCGCAGGCGCCGCAGTCGATGCACTCTTCCGGGTCGATCACGAGCATGCGGTCGAACTCGTGGATGCAGTCGACGGGGCAGACATCGACGCAGGACTTGTCCTTTACGTCGATGCAGGGCTCGGCGATGATGTAGGTCACGTTTGCAACCTTCCTTCGCGTGTAGCGGCTGCGTGCGCTGGCACGCAGGACAGCGTTTCGGGCGAGAGCGCGCGCGTCGCCGCCGGCAAGCCGGTAGAGGGCGTGGCGGCCGTCTCTGCGCCTGCGGACAACCCCGGCGTCGCGCAGCACGCGCAACTGCTGGCTGACGGCCGTAATCGACAGCGACGCGAGTTGGGCCAGCTCGTGCACTGGCCGCTCCCGATCCTCCAGCAGGGCGACCACCAATCTCAAGCGGCCTGGGTCGGAGAGGAGCCGGAACGCGTTTGTCAGCCGCTCGAGCTCCGCATCCTCCGGGATCGGTTCCCCGTCACTCATTTGCACGCCTACGCAACTATACTCGTGAGCACCAAGCCGGAAGGAGCCTCTCGATGAGCTGTTGCTGCCACACCCGCGCCGCAGCGTCGCCCCCCTTGCAGGGTGACCGGCCGCCCGACCTGTCCGTCACCGAGCAGTCGACCGCCACCCACGGTTGCTGTGAGAAAAGCTGCTGCGACTGCGCGAAAGGCGAGGCGGGTCGCTGCGAGTGCCACGCCGCCGCGTAGACACGCGATTCGTACGCTCGGTTCCCCTCGCGGTTATGGGCCCCGAGGCGCTGCGGCTTTCAACACGGCGTCTTCGGTGGTGTAGTCCGGTGCTTCAACCTCCGGCGGATTCTCGCGTTGCCAAGCGACGGTCCGTCTTAGGGCCTCCTGCGCGGCGACCGGTTCTGAGTAGCCGAGTTCAGTGCGGATCCGTTCCGAGCTGACCGCGAGGTCCTGCTGCACCTTGAGGGGACTGCGCATGCTTGGCGGTAGGGACTCGCCCGGCACGACGACGATGTTCCCTTGCCAGCCGATTGCATCGCCGATGCGCCTCACCCACTCTGCCTCAGTCGGCGTCTCTGACTCCGCGACGTTGAACACTCGCCCGACCGATCGCGAATCGGCCACAGCAAGGCCTACGGCCGCGGCGACATTCTCAACGTAGCCTCTGCTCCATCGAAGCGATGCTCGAGCTTCGTCGAGCACGATCGCCGGCCGACCATCATCCATCCGCCTGAGGTAACCGAAAAGGCGGTGCATTGGATCACTGGCTCCATAGATCATCGGCAATCGCAGCGCAGTGACTGGCAGCTCTGGACGGTCGAGAAGTACTCGTTCGACTTCAAGGTTGTCGAAATCGATGTCCTCGGTTAGGTCAGGCGACGGCCCGGCTCGGAGCGGCGAGTCCTCCGTCAGGGGTACCGCCTCCCGACCACCAACCTCGCTGCCCCACGCGACCGCGAACGCTCGATAGACGTCGAGGCTCGTCACCACCACGCCACGTTCAACCACTCCCGCGAAATGGCTGACACCATGACCAGCCTTGTCGATGTAGGGAACGACATCGAGAACGACTTCCGGGCGTAGCGCGATCAACCTCGGCAGATGCTCCGCTATGGCGGCGAAATCCCCATGGATGTGTTCTACGTCCGGCGCATCCGGCGGCTCGGTGTCGCCCCTGTGGAAGACCGTCACTTCGTGGCCGGCATCGAGCAGCCACCGCACAGTCGGAGGCCCAAGAAACCGCGTCCCACCGAGAACCAGCACACGCGTCACCCCACGACTCTAAGAAACGAGCGATCGTCGGCCGCTACTCGAACGCGCGCGGGCAAAGTTGGGCAAAAGTTCTCACCCGCGATCTCGGCGAGGCAAACAGAAAGGCCCCGTTTCCGGGACCTTTCGAGTAGCGGGGGCAGGATTTGAACCTGCGACCTCCGGGTTATGAGCCCGGCGAGCTACCTGGCTGCTCCACCCCGCGTCGCAGGCGGAATTCTAGCACCGGCCCGGCGCGGGTCTCACGGGGTCTTCAGGTCGCGCCGCTCGAACGCGAGCGCAGCCGCGGCGACGCACACGAGCGCCGCGGCTGCAACGACGACGGCTCCCGTGCCGCTGACGCCCGTTCGCAGCGGCGCCTTGCCGATCCACCAGAACGCCGAGACGTAGCGAAACGGATGGAGCCACCCTGCGAGCTCCTCCAGCCCGCCGATCAGGTAGCCCGCGGCTGCGACGGCCGCGGGAACGCCGATCGCGAGCGCGCGGCTCGGAACGACCCCCGCCACCGCGAGTGCGAGCCAGCCGTGGAAGACTCCGAGCGCCCCGACCGCAGCGACCGCCGTCACGAGCCGGCCGACCCGGAGGTCGAGACCGAAGATGGCGCTCAGCGCGATGAGCGCGACGAACGCCGCGACGCAGAACACCGCCACCTCGAGCGCGACGGCCGCACCCTTCGCAAGCACTGCGCTGCGCCGCCGCATCGGATACGCGAGCACGAGCTCGAGCCGTCCGGCATCTTCGTCGCCGGCGAGCGTGCGAGCCGCGGAGCCGATTGCGAGAAAGATCGCGAGCAGCGGCAGCATGAGGCTGAAGAGCTCCCCGTCGAGGTACCCGGGGCCGGTCGTGAAGTCGCCCGAGATCCCGAAGAGCGTCTTCAGCGTGTCCGGATAGCTCTCGATGAGCTTCGAGAACTCGGGCGAGCCGTGGATCGACGGAAAGACGGCAGTGAGCAGGGTTGCGTACAAAGCAACGCCGATGCACCAGCCCGCGAGCGCGTGGCGGTGGTCGCGGATGCCGCGCCGGAAGAGCTCAGTGGCCGTCGTCCACCTCGCGATAGCGCTCGAGGAAGATCTCCTCGAGGTCGGCCGGCTCCGAGACGAGGTCGACGATCGGCGAGCCCGCTGCCGCCTTGACGACGCCGTCCATCGCCGCCTCCGGAACGGAGAGGCGCAGCATCGTCCCGTCGACGGCATCGACCTGCACACCCGGAAGAGCTGCGAACGGCGTCGCGTCGGCGGTGTCGGCGAAGTGAATCGTCACGCGGCGAAGCGCATGCTCGCGCAGGCTCTCCACGCTGTCGACGTCCACGAGCCTGCCGGAGCGGATGATCGCGACGCGGTCGGCGACGTGCTGCACCTCGTCGAGGGAGTGCGACGAGAGAAAGACCGCCCGTCCGTCGTCGACGGTCTCGCGCAGCAGGCGCCGGAACTCCTCCTGCAGCAGCGGGTCGAGGCCGGTTGTCGGCTCGTCGAGGACGAGCACCTCGGGCCGGTGCATGAACGCCTGCACGAGGCCGAGCTTCTGGCGGTTGCCTTTCGATAGTTCGCGGATCGGGCGATCGAGCGCGACGTCGAAGCGACTGCAGAGCTCGCTCCGAAGTTTCGTGTCGGACGAGCCGCGCAGACGCGCGAGCGAATCGAGCTGCTCGCCGCCGGTGAGACGGTCGAAGAGCCGCAGGTCGCCCGGAACGTAGCCCACGCGCTTGCGCACCTCGACGCCGTTCGCACGCACATCGAGCCCGAGGATTCGCGCGCCGCCGGCCGACGGCCGGATGAGATCGAGCAAGAGCCGAAGCGTCGTGCTCTTGCCCGCGCCGTTCGGGCCGAGGTAGCCGAGAACCTCACCGCGCTCGAGCCGCAGGTCGAGACCGGAGAGCGCGACGACCCCGCCCCGATACGTCTTCGAGAGGCCCGTCATCTCGATGGCCGGCGCCTCCGCCATGCGTCGATCCTACGGCCGAAGGCGGCTCGTTACGATCGGTCGATGGACTGGACAATCTACGGCGCGCTCGCCGCCGGCTTCCTCGCGATCGTCGGCGCAGCCGCGTACCTCGTCGTCCGGTTGCTCCAGGCGTGGCGCGCCTTCAAGCGCCTGCGCCGGCACATCCGCAAGGAGCTCGAGCGTCTCGCCGTCCTCACGGAGCGGACGACAGAGAACTCCGCCCGCGCAACCGACCAGACGAGGCTCACGCAGAGCCTCGCCCGGCTGCGCGCCGCGCTCGTGCAGTTCGCGGTGCTCCGCGGCGCCGTCGACGAGGCAACCGTGACGTTCGGCCGCTTCACGGCGCTCTACCCGCGCAAGTGAGAGTCGCCGCGATCGACCTCGGCACGAACACGACCCGGCTGCTCGTCGCCGACGTCGTCGACGGCCGCGTCGACGAGGTGCACCGCGAGACCCGCATCACGCGGCTCGGCGAGGGGGTCGACGCGCGCAGGCGGCTGCTCCCGGTGGCGATCGCGCGCGTGCGCAACACGCTGTCCGACTACCGCCGGACGCTCGAGAGCCTCGGCGCCCAGCGCACGCTCCTCGTCGCGACAAGCGCGGTGCGGGACGCCGAGAACGGCGAGGCCTTCCTCGGCGAGATCGAGTGGGGCTACGGGTTCGTGACGCAGCTCGTGTCGGGCGACGAGGAAGCGGAGCTGACGCGGCGCGGCGTACAGCCGGAGCCCGGAACGCTCGTGCTCGACATCGGCGGCGGCTCGACGGAGTTGCTCGTGGACGACTTCCACGTGAGCCTCGACATGGGGGCGGTGCGGTTCACCGAACGGTTCGTCCACACCGACCCGCCCGCTCCGGAGGAGATCGACGAGTGCGCGAGCGCCGTGCGCGTGCTACTTGAACAGCTCGACGTCGCGCCGCAACGTGCGGTCGGCGTCGCCGGCACCGTGACGACGCTCGCCGCGCTCGACCTCGGGCTCGAGGTGTACGACCGCGAGCGCGTGCACGGCCACCGGCTCTCACTCGGCGGCGCGCGAGCGCAACTCGAGCGGCTCGCCGCGCTGCCGCTGCCGCAGCGGCGCGAGGTGCGGGCGCTCGAGCCGGAGCGCGCGCCGGTGATCGTCGCCGGCGCGGTGATCCTCACGGAGACGCTCGCGCACTTCGGCCTCGACGAGATCGAGATGAGTGAGCGCGACATCCTCGACGGCATCGCGCTCGCAGCGGCCGAGCTGCCTGCGCCCGAGGAAGGCGCGGCGCCGCCGGGCGCGTACACCTGCTGCTGAGCAACCAGGCTTCAGCCTGGTTGCAGTCGTTTCGGTAACGACTGCAACCTGCTTGAAAGCAGGTTGCGGGCTAGAGGACGAGCGAGCCCGGATCCGGGTCGAGCTCCTCCGGCTCGTCCTCGGCGAGCCGGCGCTGCACGACCGCACGTGAGAGCACGCCGACGAGCCTGCCGCTCTCGACGACGGGAACGCGCTCGAGATCGTTCTCCTCGAGCTGGTGGAAGCCGTCGTCGAGCGACAGCGAGGCGTCGAGCGTGAAGTGCGGCGGCTCGGCGATGTCGCTCAGGCGCACATCGACGGGATGCCGCCCCGCGGCCACGACCTCACGCACGAGCGTCTTGCGCGTCAGCACGCCCACGAGCCTGCCGTCGTCCTCGACGACGAAGAGCGCGCGCACGTCGTCGTTCTCCGCGAACAACCGCCCCGCCGCCTGCGCGTTTGCGTTGACCGACAGCGTCGTCGGCTCCGGAACCATCGCGTCGCGCACCGTCTGCCCGCTCATGGGTAGATCCCCCGTGTCTCGAGCGCGCCGCCGACCTCGCGGATCGCCGCGACCATCGCCGACTGCCGCAGCGTGATCTTCTTCTCGTCCGACACGTCCCACACCCGGTCGAACGCGTCGTGCATCTTGTCGGCGAGGCGCCCGCGGATCTCCTCGCGATCCCAAAAGAGCCGGCCGAGATCCTGCACCCACTCGAAGTACGAGACCGTCACGCCGCCCGCGTTCGCGAGGATGTCCGGCACGACCTGAATCCCGCGGTCGGCGAGGATTGCGTCGGCTTCGAGCGTCGTCGGCCCGTTCGCACCCTCGACGATCAACTTCGCGTGCACTCGACCAGCATTCTCGCCGGTCAGCTGATCCTCGCGCGCCGCGACGATCAAGATGTCGCACGGCAGTTCGAGCAGCTCCTCGTTCGAGATCCGCTCACCGCGGTCGTACCCCTCGAGCGAACCGTGCTCGGCGACGTACGCGTGCAACTCCGGGACGTCGAGGCCGCTCTCGGCGTGCACGCCGCCGGAGAGGTCGGAAACCGCAACCACCGTCGCGCCCTGGTCGTACAGCTCCGTCGCGGCGACGCCGCCGACGTTGCCGAAGCCCTGCACGACGCAGCACTGCGTGTCGAGCTGGAGCCCGAGCCGCTGGCACGCGCGCTCGGCCGTCATCACGACGCCCGCGCCCGTTGCCTCGCGCCGGAAGATCGAGCCGCCGACGGAGATCGGCTTGCCGGTGACGACCTCGGGCACGGCGTGACCCTTCAGCATCGAATACGTGTCCATCATCCAGGCCATCGTCTGCTCGTTCGTCGCCATGTCGGGCGCCGGGATGTCGGTCTGCGGCCCGATCTCACGCACGAGCTCGGACGTGAAGCGGCGCGTGAGCCGTTCGAGCTCATGGAGCGTCAGTGCATGCGGGTCGCAGCGAATGCCGCCCTTCGCGCCGCCGTACGGAAGCCGCAGCAGTGCGCACTTCCACGTCATCCACGATGCGAGCGCGGCGCACTCGCCGAGCGACACCTCCGAGTCGTAGCGGATGCCGCCCTTCGTCGGCCCGAGCACGGTCGAGTGCTGGACGCGGTAGCCGGCGAAGATCTCCATCGTCCCGTCCTCGCGGTGCAGCGGAACGGCGACGATGACCGCGCGCTCGGGGAACGCGAGCCGCGCCGCCACCATCTCCGAGACGTCGGCGTACGGGAGCGCCTGCTCGTACTGGGCGCGCGCCATGAGGAAGAGCGGCGTGTCCCACTCCAGCGGGTACTCCAAGGGCTGTGCCTGCACGGGGGCCAAGGCCGACGAAGTCTAGGGCGCGCCACCCTGAAGGGCGCGCTCGAGTTTGTCCCGGACGCCGGCGACTGCCGTCGAGGTGAGCGGCTCGCCGAGCACGCTGCCGAGGAGCTCGCTCGCCTCACGCACGATCGCGTCACGCTCGCGCGCGAGCCCGGACTGCTCGAGGAGGAGCGCGCCTCGGGCCCGCGACGCCCACTCGAGCGTGCCTTCGAGGCCGCCGGCCGGCGCCGGAACGTCGTGAACGTGCGCGCTCAGCGCCTGAGCCCTCGCCTCGAGGCGGGCCGCATCTCCGCGGCAGCCCGCGCTTTCCTCCTCGAGCCCGCGGCGTGCAGCCGCCGCGTCGGCGGCCCAACGCTCGGCGGCGTGCAGAGCCTCGGCGGCGAGTCCCGCCGCGTGCTCGTCGTCGCCGCCTTCGGCCGCGCGGAGCTCGCTCTCCGCCGCGGCGCGCGCAGCGCTCGCGGCGCGTTCGTCGGACTCGAGCGCCTCGAGCGCCGCCGGGAGCGCCGCAAGGAACGCAGCCGCCGCGGTCGCGTGGACACGGAGCTCCTCGGTCTCGCGCTGGAGCCGCTCGAC
>JBGPLW010000127.1:0-7520 GCA_041486645.1 Gaiellaceae bacterium
ATCTCCGAGGCCGACGACGCTCGCACGACGACCGGTGTGCCGGCCTCGAACGCGTCGTGGAGGCGCTGCAAGTCGCTCGCGTCGTCGAGCACGAGGGCGTCGCTCACGTCGAGCTCACCCTCGACTGCGAGCTCGGGCACGCGCCGTCCCGTCGCACCGAACCAGCGCTCCCTCACACCGTCACCGCGCCGCCGGGCTCGACGCTCTCGAACGTGATGTCGCTCGGAACGAGCGCGCGCAGCGCGTCCGGTGTGCCGGTCAGGACGGGGAATGTCCCCCAGTGGCACGGGATGAAGCGCTTCACGCCGAGGAGCTCGACCGCGACGGCGGCCTCTTTCGGCCCCATCGTGTAGTGGTCGCCGATCGGGATGACGACGAGGTCGGGCTTGTAGATGCGGCCGATCAGCTGCATGTCGCCGAACACGCACGTGTCGCCCGCGAAGTAGATCGTCTTGCCGTCTGCCGAGACGACGATGCCCGAGGGCTCGCCGACGTACGAGCCGTCGGGGCCGGAGCCCGAGTGGAACGCCATCGTCAGCGTGAACGAGACCCCGTCGACGACAGCGGTGCCGCCCTTGTTCGGCGCGGGGAGCTTCGCCCGGTCGACGCCCTGCTTGCCGAGCCAGCCGCTGAGCTCGACGAGCGCGACAACGGGGCAGCCGTGCCTCTTCGCGAGCTCGACCGTGTCTCCGACGTGGTCGCCGTGGCCGTGCGTGACCGCGACGATGTCCACGCGCTCCGGTGTCTGCTCGCTCTCGGGGCACTTCGGGTTGCCGTTCAGAAACGGGTCGACGTAGAGGCGCTTGCCGCCGGCTGTGTCCAGCCGGAAGGCGGAGTGGCCGAGCCAGGTCAGGGTCGTCTCAGACATCGGTCTCCTTCTCGCAGGTCCGCCGAGCGTAACGCGGAAGGACCATTCACGGGCGGGGCGAACCCTCTTCGCAGATGGGCTCCCGGCTGCTTCCGCTCACACTCGCACTCGTCGCGCTCGTCGCCGACGTCACGAGCCATGACCGGCTCGCGTCGTATGCCGTGCTCCTCGCCGTCGTCGGTGCCGCGGCCGCGGCGTTCGTCGGGGTCGGCAGCCTGCTCGAAGGGAACGGCGCACTCCTCCACGCGCTGACGACGGTGCTGGCGCTCGTGCTGCTCCTCGTCGGCTCGGTTGTGCGCGCGAGCGCCGCTGTCGGCGGCCATGTGCCGACGCTTGCCGTCTCGACGCTCGTGCTCGCCGCGCTCGTGTACGCGGTGCCGCTGCTCGGGTGGCTCCTCGAGCCGCTCGTGCCGCGCGCGAAGCCGGCGCGCGACTTGCGGGCCCAGCCGCTAGACGCGGCCTAGCACCAGGCCGTGCCGCACCGGGGAGCGACGCACCGCGACGAGCGCGACGACGCCGGCGGTCGCGACGACAGCCGCTGCGAGGCCGACGGCCCCGCCGGGCCCGAGCACGGCACCGATTGCCGGAGCGACCGCGAACGCGATCACCATCGTGGTCGTCATGAGCGACGTCGACGCGCCGAAGACGGCGCCGAGATGCTCGTCGTCGGTCTCACGCTGAAGCACGGTGCTGTAGACGACGTCGGTCGTCCCGTCGACGAGGCCGATCACCGCGAGACAGAGGATCGCCGTCGGGCCGAAGTGCGCGATCGCGAGCAGACCGAAGAGGCCCGCGACCCACAGGAGGCCGATCCCGATCCAGCGGTCGGCCGTCGGGGCGAGCGCGGTCAGCCCGATGATCGCCTCGCCGATCGCGGCCCCGGCCGCGAGCGCCGCCATGCCGTAGCCGTAGCCGCCGGCGGCGAAGCCTGCGTGCGCGAGGAGGCTCGGCAGCGTCGCATTCACGATGCCGGTGGCCGCGGTAGCCGTGCCGAAGGCGACGACGAGCAGCAGGACGAGACGATGCCGGCGCAGATACCGGAGGCCGGCGAGTGCGTGTCCCCGCTCCGGGCGTCTTGGCATCGCGGCGAGACCACGCAGGAGGAAGGCCGCGACGAGGAACGTCGCGACGTCGGCGACGAGCGCCGGGGCCGGTCCGCCGTGGGCGACTGCGGCGCCGGCCGCGGCCGCACCGAGCGCCATCGCGACGTCCTTGGCGAGCGCCAGCAGCGCGTTGCCGGCCGCGAGCTCGCCTGAGGGCAGAAGCGACGGGACGAGCGCGGACGAGGCCGAGTTCGTGAGCGCCGTGAGCGCACCCGAGCCGGCGAGCGCGGCCAGCACGGCCGCACGCGAGTCGAACAGAACGCCGGCGAGAGCGCCGCCGACGCACACGGCGCGCATCAGCTCGAGCCCGACAAGCAGGCCGCGGCGCGGCAGCCGGTCGACGACTATCGCCGCGACGCCACCGCCGACGATCGGGGGCGCGAGGCGGACGAGCATCACGAGCGCCACGGCGGCCGTCGAGTGCGTCCCGCGGTAGATCCAGCCGACGACTGCCGCGATCGTCAGCCAGTCGCCGAGGAACGAGACCGCGCGCGCCGCGAGAAGCCTCTTGTACATCATGTTTCGGAGCGGTGCGCGCAGGCGGGAGAGATCGAGCGGTGCACTGCCGCGGTCGCCGAACGAGACCATCACGATCAGCGCGACGACGCCGAAGCAGATGACGAGGTCGCCCGGGGAGATGACCGTCGTGAACGGGAGCCGTCGGGGCAGCGCGAAGACGTCGCCGAGAAACCAGAGACGGTGCGCGTGCAGGGAGACGTTTGCGTGGTCGGCCGGAACGATCCCGGCCGCCTCGGCGGCGCTGCGCGACAGCGGCATCCGGCCGCCGTTCGCCGCGATCGCGATCGCGTTCAGCATCATCCCTGCGCCGAGCGCGAGCAGCGGCCGGATCTGCCGGTTCCGCCAGATGAAGAACGCGAGGAGCGCATACGTCGCGAGGTGGAGTGGGCGCGCCGCACCGCCGGGAATCGCTTCGCCGAGCCGTGAGAAGAGCACGATCTGCATCGCGAGTGCTGCCGCGACCGCCCACGGATCGCGGATCTCGAGACCGAGCAGCCGCTCGAGCCGGCCGCCGAGCGCGAGGGCGAGCACAGCCCCGAGCCCGATCGCGCCGACGAGGATCACAAGCTGACCGCCGCCAGCACCGGCCGAAGCGGCTCGACGTGCTCGTCCTCGTCCGCGGGCCGGTCGAGGAGCGCGGCGAGCGACGCGTCCGCCGCGCCGAGCGCTTCTGCCACGCTGGCGGGCGGACGGCGCCGGAAGCCGAGGACGAGCGAGCCGACCGGTGAGCCGGCGTCCCGGAGCACGAGCGCAAGGAAATAGCCGCGCCGGCCGAACTCGGAGCCGTCGGCCACGACGACGCTGTCACGCGACTCGAGCTCGCGGATCAGCCAGCTCGTCAGCGCCTCGCTGCTCGGCGGCTGCACCGCAGTGCGCCACTCGTGCTGGGCCGTCGCGTCGAGGCTGCGGTCGCTCCACGAAACGAGCACCGCCCACGTCAGCGGCGCACTCGTCACAAGCCGGTCGACGAGCCGGCCGAACCGGGCGCTCGTGTCCTCTGTGCCGTCCGCGATCGCGACAAGCGCCGCCGTGAGCCGGTGCGCGCGCTCGGCCGAGACGACGTAGAGTACGGCTCCGGCTCCCGCGGTGACTGCCGCGACGGCGGCGAGGATGTGCCAGCCGACGCCGACGAAGGCGAGCGATGCGACCACGCCGGCAATCGCGAGCGTGCTCGGGCGGGGCGCGCTCCGCTGCGACCAGACCCGCCGTTGCGCGTTCCTCGAGCGGAGGTGCTGGAGCTCGGCACGATCCGCCGGCTTGAGCACGTCGTCGAGCTCGAGCCCACGCTGAAGCGCGACGAACGCCTTGCCGACGACGGGATGGAACTGCGTGCCGAGGCCCTGCTCGATCCGCTCGAGCGCCGCGTCGCGCGAGAGACTGCGCCTGTACGGCCGGTCGGAGGTCATCGCGTCGAACGCGTCGGCGACGCTCAGCAGATGTGCGACGAAGGGGATGTCCTCGCCGTTGACGCCGTAGTAGCCGCGGCCGTCGGTGCGCTCGTGGTGGTACTCGACGGCCTGCGCGTCGGTGACGGCGAGACGGAAGCGGCGCAGCAGCCGCGCGGAGACGCGCGGATGCAGTCGCATCGCTTCGAGCTCGTCGGCTGAAAGCGGGCCCTGCTTGCCCAGGACGGAGCCGTCGACGCGGATCTTGCCGAGATCGTGGAGACGTCCGGCCCAGCGCGCGCGCTGCACTTCGCCCGGCGAAAGGCCGAGCGCTTCGGCGAGCGCACGCACGTAGTCGGCCACGCGGGCGGAGTGCCGGTACGTCGAACGGTCTCGTTCGTCGACGATGTTCGCGAGCGTCTCGAGCGCGTGCTCCGTTTCGCGACGGAGCGTCGTCAGTCGCGCCTTCGACTGGTAGACGGCCGCGATGAGCGGGAGCACGGCAATGATCGCCCACGGGGACGATCGCGCGAGGCAGGCGAGCACGACCGCGAGCGCGGCCTCGCCCGCCGCGGCCGGGAGCTCCGAGCGGATCTTCTCGCGCTGGTGCGCGAAGAGCGGCCGCCCCGACTCGAGTGCGATCATCGTTCCGAGCAGAACTGTCTCGACGCCGTAGGCGGCGATGACCATTCCGCCCGCGGCGACGAAGTCATGAGGAAGGCGGAAGTGGCCCGGCTGGCCGCCGATCGCGACGAAGGCGTACCCGCCCGCCAGGCCCATCAGCGCGAACATGCTCGCGTTGAAGGCGATCTTCTGGATCTGCTTGCCCTTCAACCAGTCGACCACGAGCACGCCCAGTGGCGCCACGAGTGTTGCGGGCAACGGGCCGAGAATCAGCGCGGCGGCGCCGATGACCGCGAACGACAGGCTGAACGACTGCCGCTCGATCGGGTCGATCGCCTTCGCGTCGCCGGCGATCTGGAAGATCTCGGTCGCGACGACTCCCGCCGCGAGCAGCGCAAGCGTTGCCGGGGAGCGCCCGATGCTGCGCTCGGCTGCGAGTGCGACCGCGCCGGCGCCGAGTGTGACGACGCCGACGAGGAGTGCGCGCGCGCGTACCGAGGGTGTCGCGAGAAGCGCGGAGCTCAGTGGCCCCACTTGTCCGGCGCGCCGGCCGCGACGACAAGTGCGGCGAGAAGGGCGAGACGGTACAACCACGGACGACAACGAGACATACCCAACCTCCTGATCTAGGGGTACCCCCTGTTGTTGACCGACGGCAGAGGCGACGCCAGCCCCCGAACGAGGGATTCGTGTCTAGCAGCGCTGCTCGCCGAGGCGGATGTTCACGACCGGCCGGGCCGCCTCGAGCGCCTGGAAGCATTGCTCGCAGGCGCCGGAGAGGGTGCCCATGGCATGGTCGATCAGCCGGTTCCGCTTCAGGTTGCCGATCGGGGCGAGGGCGACGTCGTTCAGGAACCGGTCGGTCGCGACGTTGATCGCGCGGTTGCCCCGGAGCGTGTCCTTCGTCGGCGTCCGGGCCGCTCTGCGCATGGCCGCAATGTCCGCCTGAAGGCCCGCGAGAGCCCTTGTGGCCTTCGGGCAGACCGTCTGCGGCGCTTGGGCCGCCTGCTGGGCGGAGCCGCAGGCGGCGAAGCAAAAGACGGCGCAGGCAGTGAGTGCGAGGACTCTCCGCACGACACCAGCATAGACAAGACGATGGTGTCGAAGCAATCAGGCTTAAGCCTGGTTGCAGTCGTTGTTGGGGTTGCGACCAGGCCTATCATCGCCGGCGATGGCCAAGAAGAAGATCTCACCTGAAGTGCTCGCCAAGCTCGAGGAGATCCGCGGCGACCTCCATGCGTTGAGAGAGCTGCTTCAGTCGAAGCTCGACGCGACTCAGCGTCCGTAGCGACCGCTTTTTGCGGCTGTTGGCGCTTTTTCAGCGCAGCAGCTCGCTGAGCACGCGGTGCCCGTCCGCGAGCACCGGCTCGCCGTGCGAGACGAGCACCTGCTCGACCGGCAACTCGAGCAGCGGTCGCAGTGACGCCTTCAGGTCCTCGTGCGACTTCGCGCCGAGCCAGCGCTCCGGGCAGAGGCGCAGCGGCTCGTCGGTTGCGCGCGGCTTCGCGCCGGCGCCGAGCAGCACGTCGCCGGCGACGACGGCGCGCTCCGACGGGAGCCAATAGACGACCTCGCCGGCCCGCGCCGTCGCGAACGCGCGGATCCCGCCGGGCAGGTCGCCCGCCGCGACGTCGTCGGTCACCGCGACGCCGCGGTTGCCGAGCGGCCGCGCGGCGCGGCGCGACGACCATACGTGCTTCGCACCGACCGCTTTCGTGCTGCGGTCGTGCCAGTAGATCGTGACGAGCACGTGGTCGGGCGTGCCGAGGTCGGCGGGCGGGTCGAGCGGATCGATGAAGACGAGGCCGTCGTCGGTGTCGATCGCGACCGAGCCGACGTCTTCTCCCCAGTGCGAGTGGTAGGCGGTCCAGCGTCGCAGCACTAGAAGGGCAGCGCCGACGCCGCGTGCTTCGCGTAGTCGATCAGCGGCCCGACCGCGAAGAGCGAGCCGACCGAGACGGCGAGGCACAGCCCGACCGCGACGTGCAGGGTCGACTCGCGCGCCGGCGAGCCACCCGCCACCGCGGCGATCTGCAGCTCCTCGCTCGGCCGCATGTACATCGCGCGCACGACGGCGAGGTAGTACCAGAGCGAGACAAGCGTCGCGAGCACGCCGACGATCACGAGCCACGTCCAGCCGTGGTCGTACGCGGCCGACAGGACGTAGAACTTCGCGACGAAGCCGCCGCCGACCGGCAGGCCCGCAAAGCCGAAGAGGAAGAACCACATCGCGAGACCGAGGAACGGCCGCTCCCAGCCGAAGCCGGCGAGGTTGTCGAGCGTCACGGGCGCTCCGAGCTCGCGTTCGCGCGCGGCGAGCACGGCGAACGAGCCGAACGCCATCGCCGCGTACACGATGAGGTAGTACATGAGCGCGCGGCCGCCGAGTGCGCTGCCTGCGGAGAGTCCGATCAGTAGGAACCCCGCGTGCGAGATCGACGAGTACGCGAGCATCCGCTTCACGTTCCGCTGCACGAGCGCCGCGAGGTTGCCGATCACGAGCGACGCGACGGCGATTCCCGCGAACGCCCACGACCACAGATGCTCTTCCTGCGGGAACGCCGTCCGCAGCAGCCGAAACGCGAGCGCGAACGCAGCGACCTTCGTCGCGGCCGACATGAACGCCGTCACGGTCGTCGGCGCGCCTTGGTACACGTCTGGTGTCCACATGTGGAACGGCGCCGCCGACGACTTGAAGCCGAGCCCGGCGATGATCATCGCGAGCCCGAGCACGAGCAGGGTGTCGCCCGAGAGATTCTGCGAGCCGACCGCCGCGGCGATGCCGGCGAAGTCGATGTGGTTCGTCGCGCCGTAGACGAGCGCGGAGCCGAAGAGGAGCGCCGCCGAGCCGAACGAGCCGACGATCAGGTACTTGAGGCCGGCCTCGAGCGAGCCCTCGGTGTCGTAGTCGATCGCGCACATGACGTAGAGCGCGATCGAGAACCACTCGAGCGAGAGGAACATCACCATCAGGTTTGCGGAGCCGACGAAGAAGCACATGCCTGCAGCCGAGGCGAGCAG